>JBCDGT010000260.1:0-5610 GCA_038750915.1 Bacteroidota bacterium | reverse complement strand
GCCCCTTTCTCCAGTTCTGTATCTGCGTGAGTGCCGCTATTGGCCGTAACTGGCGGCAGAAAAGTGCTAACTGTCATCCAGCCTTCATCAGCTCCGCCCTTGGGGCGCCGCTGAAGTTCCTGCCGCTCCAAGTCAAGACTACGACTGAAAGCCCAGCTGACAATTAGACTGTCCCGATTAGCTCGGACGTTTTTCATCAGGGGCGGAGCGGGAGGTATGGTATCCGGACGTAATAATTCTATGTAATCAGAGAAATCAGAAGTATTATGCCGGTAATCAAGGGAAACAATTTTGGCGTAAAGTTTGGGACTAAGCGTATTCAAAGTAGTGGTACCGATAAAGTAATTCTCCTTGATTGGCGCCCCAGTAGCAAGGCTATACTCCGCCTTGGTCTGATTACTTAACCAAATACGATAGCCCAGCAGGTCTTCTTCTTCATTTTCGTCCCAACTGATGATGACCCGACCATCCTTGAGAATAATCCCGCGAAGTCCCGTAGGAATAGCTGGTGGCGTTTCATCATTGGGTTGGGCCAGGGCCGGGTAACTAGAAAGGGGGCGATCGTATTGATCGAATACCGTGACTCGATAGTAGTTTGTACGCAGCGGGTTAGGATCTTCAAAGTTGCGGGTATCGGGTGGTAAAAGTTCGCTTACCGCCTCGTAAGGTCCGGCATTCTTGCGGGCACGCTCTACTTTGAATCCATTAATCAGTGCTGTTTCTGAAAAGGTCCAACCAATCGTAAAACCACCGTTTTCCAAAGGGTATACGCCCGTCAAAGAAGGACTTGCCGTGGGTTGCGGGTCAAGCCCCATACCCTGTACTTTATCGGACATTTCGCCCAGGGTTCCGAATGGCGTTTGGCCCATTACGGAGTAGAAATAGGGCTGATTATTTTGGGGAAGACTATCCGTAAAAAAGGCAATCTGGGGCTGTCCTGGTTTGACGAGGGGCACAAATGGAAGTCCATCCCGATTAACTTTTTTAAAGTTGATACCGTCCGAAGAACGTAAAACAATGTAACTGACGTAAAAGGTGGAAGCCACTTCCAAATCCCAACTCAAGACCGCTTGCCGGTCACCAAACTCAACCCCCAAACCTTTCACTACTGGAGGCGGTACGCTATTGTTAACCACGACCGTGACAAAGCCACTTCTCAGCGGATCATATCCTTCGATCGGGGCAACTGGCCGCAGACGGTACAGATAAACTTCATTACGCTTTGCCGTTCGGTCCGTGAAGGCTAAGCCCATCATACTGGCCGCATCCCAAGATTGGTCGGCCGCAAAAAGGCCAAAACTGAAACGATTTTCTTGCTCCCGTGCTTTATTCAATATTCCCCCGTAAGCTCCATCGTCAGCATCGCTACTCTCCAAGTTAAAGTTTTCGCCGTACAGCGCCTGCCCCCCGATCGCAACGTATCGGTTTTCGGCAGCAAGGGCACCAAATGCTGCCTCCGGGAGAGGTGCTATTGGGCTGGAGGTCAATACCGTAACCTGCTCACGCTCCGCCAGAGGAAGCATCTCCCCGTTCCGCATTATCGTATTGCGTTCCAAGTGCAGACCGGTCGTTCGCATGGCCTCCCACATGCGATAATTGGTGGGTGCCCAACGTAGGCGCACACTATCTACGTAAGACTGTGCTAGCACGCGAATTTCATCCTCCTCCAGCACACTTACCGGATTTTGGGCGAGGACGCAGGTGCAGGGTAAGAGGCCAAGGAGCAGGGCAAAGACCAGCTCGCTGAACGTAGGTCCTATCTTACTTCTTGAGTTGTAATACATCGTAGGGAAGTTGAGTAGTAAAGGCTGAGTTAGGGGTATCCTGCCCAGGAAGGAAATACTGAAGTTGAACTTCATAATCACCGTACCCGGGGTACACAAAATTCCAGTTAAAGAAGCTTTCTAAATCCGGCGACAGGCTGTTTGTCGCAGCATAATTACCCACCAAGTTCCAGTAATTAACAAAGTCTTTATACATTACGTACGGAAGGTGGTAATTCAACTGAACCTCCCGCGCCACACTCGAGTAGGACCCCGAGGAAATGGCAAAGTCCGTTAACTCCTGTAATGGGAAACCATCTTGCTGTTGAATTTCAATGGCCCGAGTGGGTGGTTCACCGTAGGGAAGTATTTCCCGCCAATCAAGAACTAAGCCGCGCGACGGTTGGGGGAAACGATCGTACAAATTCGGCTTGGGGTGGGTAATGTACCAGTTGTTGGCTGTCTGACTTAAGTTAGCTTCTCCCCGCACCAGGGGATCAATTGCCTTATTGCCCAAATACTGTCCTTCTAAGTCAAACACGTCCATGAGCTCACTGGGCAGTACCACCTTGCCGAAATCATCAATACTGAGGTAAGGGCCAGTAAAAATGCTACCGTCATCGTTAATGATGGTATCCGTTGGTAGCGTCAGCTGCTGGATGGAGGTAAAGGTATACTGACTGGCCATCGCCCCCGCTTTGGCAATAAAGGTGGCGTATTGACTGGTACGGAAATCCAGTCGATAAATCTCTTTCTCCTGTAAGGCATCGATGCTCCCTTCTGCCTCCCGGGTACGGAGCAATACCGTAGTTGCATTATCTGGCGATGCACCATCGGGCAGGTTCTCGGCAAGGTCGCGCTCTACCTCCGTAATGTTTGCGTCTACGTCTACCTCTTCGCCAATTGGCACATTGACAATTTGTAGATAGCTGACTTCGTCATCCTGTAGCTGCCCTCCTGGAATGGCAAAATTCAACTGGTTATCTACCCCATTGTAGGAGAAGGAGGAAGCAGCAACCGCAGTACTACTTTGTACGAACCTAATTTGCTGGGTCCACTTTTCCGGATCGAGGGTACAAGTTGGCTGGCCGAGGAACAAGTAATCCTGCCCCTGGTCTAATTTGATGTACCCTGCCCCCGCTTCATTGCGGTGAAAATTTAGCTGTCGGTTAACCGGATAAGCGTAGCGTACATTTTCTTCCACAATAGTTTCCGGTGCGGGTCCGGTGGTAAAGGTGGCTGACTTGGTATTAAAAATGGTTTCCCCGTCCACCACTAGGGGAATCCAATTCCCATTGACCAACTTAAGTACATCAACCGTTACGGAGAAGGAAATCTCGCGCTCTCCTCCCATGATATCGTCGGGCCGGAAGGCAGCAACGGTCATATCATCGTTCCACTCGATTTCTCCAGGGATGGTCGTAGCACTAGCCACATCAGTTACCGTAAACTCCCGTAAGCTTGGCTTTAGGTTAACGTAGTTTTCATCGTCGTCTTGAAGCACCAGTACCTGATCGATGGAGAAGTTAAATAAGGCCTGCGGTCGGGTAAAGACGTTGACCTCCTGTGCGCCTTCTTCAGGAGTAAGATTAGCAATTACTTCAATATCGGCCAGGCTTCCTTGCGTTGTAATCTCACAGTTTGATCCTGCCTCAAACTCAAATTCGCATTTACCTTTAACCAAGCCTCCTAGAATACTGTACCGCCCGGCCAATTGCCCCTTCATCCACATCGGATTGGGCATACGCGCTTGGAGCAGCGCGGCCACTCCCACATCAAAAATGGGATACTTGCCTTTAAAACCGAAGATATTGACCTGAATACCAACTCCAGCTTCCAGATAACCATAAAATTGCCCCGTGGCGTACCAGCCGTTCATACCAATGGGGTTAGGGCTAGGATCTAAGTTGGCACAAGTCGCATTTGGTCCGTAATTACGCAGCATCATATCGAAGCCCATCCCAGCATTAAGGTAGGCGTAGAAGATAAGGAACTTCAAGTCTGGCATTGAAACGTCAAAACCAGCACCAAAGAGCAAACCTCCTGCATTGGCAAAGGCAGGATCATCCCGGGAAGTAGGATTGAAGCCCGAGGAGGGCTCAGAGAGCATACTCATGACCGCTTCCGGCGGATCAGGGAATTCCGGTAAAATAGTTCCAGCATCCAGGTAACCTCGCAACAGCAGGCCGGTAGCCGAAACGTCCCCAAGCGGTTCTTCCATATCTTCGGAAGATGCCGTCCCGTGCGGTTGGGCATTAGGATCTGGCGAATCACCATCCCCACCAATGTTGGCCAGAGCACCCAGGTCATAACTAATCTTGATCGGTTGGCTCGGGGTACCTAGGTAGATGTACCAATCATCGGCATCGGCGTAGATGCTACCCTCGCCGGCCACGTAGTCTTCATATCCGCCAACGATGAGCCCAGCATTAACGTAAACGGTCATGCGGAGATACGCCGAGAATGCCTCATTTTCGAAATCATAGCCCATGTCCACAAAGGCAGATACGGAGGCCACAGGGTCGGGTTCTGCCGGTGTTGGTGGTGGTGTTAAGAAATTGGCATTTCCTAAGAGTCCGATATAATTCAGGCTACCGTTGGAATTGAAAATAACTTCAAAAGTGATGTCGCCATTGAAGACTTCTCGTTTCACCGTTCCGAAGGCGACCATTGCCTTAAGGCCAATACCAACATCCTCATCTGGCACGTAGGTTACCCCAGACAGGGAAACGCCCAGATCTCCCGGAATGGGAATGGGGGAAGGCAGGTTTGCTGCGGGGTCTCCACTACGTAATGCCTCGTCTAAGGAAACAGCGGGTACCTGATCAGTTACACTGTCCTCAGCACCTGCGTCCGCGCCCTCTTCTGCCGCTTCGGTAGCTTCAGATGCCGGCAAAGTCAATCCATCAAAGCCCTCCCTGGCCATGTGGTAACTCACCCCACCGCCAAATCCGTAGAGAGACATCCCCGTAGTACCTAAAGCGATTCCGGGATCAAAGGCCACTAAAGCATCAGCGAAGAAGTAGCGGTAACTCTCTTCATCATTATCAATTTTACCAAACAAAATGGAGGCACCTACCGAAATACCCGGGGTAAAGCCCGCCTGGATTCCTCCATTGAACCCACTGCCGTAGGTTTCATCTTCTTCAAAATTTTCAATGAACCCGTGGAATTCGAAACCAGCCCCTACGTAATCCAAGGTCAGCTTATCTAATCTTACGCGATTAAAGGACCAATCCTGCTTTTGGGAAACGGTATCTACCGTAACGTCGCAAATGATAAAAGCGCGGCCATAGGCACCGAAGCCCTGATCGTTCTCCCCGACTAAATTCAGCGTCATGGCCAGACCAAAAGCAACAATTTCTTCGTCTGGGTCATGCAGCATACTGACTTCATTGAGCTGTAAAGGGAAACCTGCTGCTAGCGGTTGGTCGTCCTCCGTGTTGGCAGAAAGGGCCCAAGAGCCAATGTTTACGATGTATGGTGCTTGTGAACTGAGGTGAAAATCCTCAAAATCGATGGAAGCCAAAGTCAATCGATCTCCACCATCGCCGGCTGCGCCACTGTTATTATTTGTTCCGCCGGAGGAACTACCTCCACCCAGTTTTGGGGTGAAGGAGGCATTACCGTACAGAATGGCATAAGCGTTGAATTCCCCCTCTTCTTCATCGTACTCTATCCCGATTTCGGTATTTTCGTAGAGGCTGAAGTTGGCCACCATGGCGCTCATCGTAACCGTATCTTGCAGGGCGATAGAAAAGGCATATAGTCCCCCCGGTTGGATGTGGCAATTATATGCCAGGGGCTCATCAAAGGCCGGCACCTCTACCTCGCCGGTAAGGTTAGT
>JBCDGT010000259.1:0-5619 GCA_038750915.1 Bacteroidota bacterium | reverse complement strand
CACCGACTTGCCAGTACTTAAAACCCTTATTGATTCGAGTGAACTATTTCCCTCAGAAATGCTCGATGACATGATTGCTCCTTTTTTCAAGGATTCAGCTAGTCAGGATCACTGGCTCGCCTACGATATTGGTGTAGGGCCCGTAGGAATAGCTTACTACGCCCCAGAGCAAATGGCGGAAGGCACCTGGAACCTTTACCTGATTGCCGTTCATCACAACCAACGAAGTAAGGGTATCGGGGCTGCACTAATGGCGCAAGTAGAAAAAAGCTTAACAGACCAAGGTGCACGCATCCTGATCGTAGAAACCTCCGGCCTGGAAGCATTCGCTCGTACCCGCAAGTTTTACCGGGAGCTGGGATATACGGAAGAAGCGCGAATCCGCGAGTTTTACTCGGCTGGAGATGATAAGGTTGTTTTCTGGAAAAAACTTTAGGTAAGTAAGCTTAATTAAGCTATTCTTTTTACCCTCGTTACGTAACAACTGACTTTAGGCTTTTCCTGGCAGAGCCACGAAATTCGCAGAAAAACGTAGAAAAAGCAACTTACTGGTCGACTCGCTCGTAGGCGCCGGCGTCAGGTTGCTCGGTATCTCGAGCTACACCGAGCAGGTCGGTGGGTAGCCCGGGTAAGAAAACAGCGCGGTTGCGAGCTACGCTGAGGGAGTCGAGTTGGTAGTCGTCTTCATCCAGGTTGAGGAAAAGCTCATCGGAAAATTCTAAGTTGTAGCAGCCACGGCAAATATCCCCGTAGAAATCCGCAAACAGGCCTTCCTGGGAATCCAAAAATTCTTGGTTGGTGCGGACGACGGAGTTGTCGATCCGGACATCAAAAGCGCCTGGTTCGGAATCTTCGAAGATGTCCAGAAAGATGAGCTCACTACCCCGGGAACCACTGACGATGGAATTCCGAATGCGGGCCCGCATGGCCGCCGCAACACAGTTATTCCCGGATTCATCACAGTCGAAATTAGTTAAGACTAGGCCACTAGCGTCGACGCCGTAATTGGCAATGGTCGTATGGTCCATATTCAAAGTACCCCCTTTGACGAACTGGACGGCATTGCCGAAGTTGGAATGAAAGACGGAGTTATTGACCGTAACCTCGGACTGATAGGCGGAGATGGCTGGTCCGCCGGAATAGGCAATAATTGAGTTATCGACGCTTACCTCCGCAAAGCTATCAATCGTAATCCCAATGATAGCGTTAAGAATTTGGGTGTGTTGCACTATGTTCTCCTTACTACCAGGGCCGAGGATGAGGCCGCGGTATTTAGCGGGATCATCCTGAAAACGTTCTTCCAAACGATCCGTCGCCAAAATCACGGGATTTTCACGCGTACCAAGAAGTTGCAAGCTACCATTCGGCTGAGTGAAGATGAAGCCGTCGTTGAAGAAGCCATTACCACCGACAGCATCATTTCGCTGCACGCCTCCGTGGAAGTAGATCCTCGTACCTGCCAGTGCCTGTACGATACAGCTATCGATGAACATGGAGCCGTAAATAACCGTAGGAAGGTCTACGGGCAGGGCAACGGTTCCACTTTCACAAAACATGCGGTTAATTTCAAAGAATTGTCCTCGATTTTCTCTTGTGTTCGGATTCGGTAGGTAAAAGGCATTCTGCCCAAAAGCTAACAGCAGTACTTCTTCCTGCACGTTTCCCGTCTCGAAGACCAGGTTATCCTCTACGATGAAGGGGCTTACCTCCTCAGGGGCGGTGGGATCGACGGTCACTTCTACGAAAACGAAGATGCTGTCTTCTCCCCAGATCACCACGTCAGTAGCTTCCGGCCCCTGAAAGCCGTCAACGTTGAAGATGAAATCGACGCCAGTTTGCCCAGCTACCCGGATGCGATCAATCATGATCGGTTCGCTGCCGTCATTATACACCTTCATCACCTGAGTTGCAGAGCCGATAGAGGTAAAAACGGTATCGAAAGACACCGTATCGGTACTGAAGCGAAGCTGTACCGAATCACCAGTAACAAACTCCGTCTCTACCTCACAGCTACTGATCAAGGCAAGGAAAAACAAGGAAGCTAGTGAGCTAAAAAGCGCTGTTCTCATCTGGGAAGGGGAAGTATTCACTAAAGGAACGCAAAGATGCGGGAAATAGTGGAAAGTTAAATAGTGTGTAGATTGCTATATCCGGACGAGCAGCCACGGCTCCGGACGTCTCGTCCGGAATTTTTAGGGGTTACTATAACCGGACGGGACGTCCGGAGCCGATCGATCAGAACCTCGTTCGAGTGTCCGGCTGTTTACTTAAAGATCCTGCCCCTTAATTGCTGAGGCAACGTTGCGATCCAAGGCTTCGTGGGCGAGCGGGGTGGTGTATTCGTTGAGTTCCGCCAGGCGGTTGTTGATGGCGTCCTTGTCCGTTCCGGCTACGGCGGTGGCTAGTTTTTCAGTGAGGGTACGAGTAGTACTGGCCTGCTCTTCGGATAGCCAGGAGGCATTCTGCTCCAGGAATTTCTTGGCACTCAGCAACACGTTGTTGGCTTCGTTGCGGGCTTCTACAAGGGCGCGGGCAGCTACGTCGCCTTCAGCGTGGGCGATGCTGTCCAGTAGCATCTGGGCCATCTCTTCTTCGCTGATTCCATACTGGCTTTTGATGGTAACGCTTTGGCTTTGCCCACTGCGGTGTTCCATGGCTTTTACCCGTAGGATACCGTCGGCATCCAGGTAAAACTGGATTTCAATCTGCGGGATGCCCGCCGGCATTGGCGGGATATCAGAGAGGATGAATTCACCCAGTTTGCGATTATCGGCTACCATATCTCGCTCCCCTTGGTAAACAGCGACTTTAAGATTCTTCTGGCCATCTACACTCGTCGTGTATTTCCGACCGACACGAGTGGGTACTTTGCTGTTACGGGCGATGATGGGGTCCATCAGGCCGCCTACCGTTTCGATGCCGAGGCTCAGGGGCGTGATGTCAAGTAGCAGCACGTCCTTCTGGTTGCCGGCTAGTACGTCAGCCTGGATTGCTGCGCCAAGGGCCACGACCTGATCGGGGTCGAGGGTATCGTTTACCGGTTTATCGAAGAAGTCACTCACGGCCCGCTTTACCAGAGGAATCCGGGTGGAACCACCTACCATGATTACGTGGTCGATATCGTTAGTGGTGAGTTCCGCATCATTTAGGGCGCGGCCGCAGGATGCAATGGTCCGTTTGACGAGCGGGGCCCATAAATCTTCTGCTTGCACCAGCGCCAGCGCCAAATCGTTTTCTTCGCTACGGTACTCAGTAGTCGTAGAAAGGGCTTTCTTGGCGCGCTCCGCTTCCAACCGGATGCGGCCCCTATCTTCCGTGGAGTTGAGTGCTACACCATGGGTAGCTGCCCAGTGATCGACGATGGCCTGATCGAAGTCGTCTCCCCCCAGAAAGGTGTCTCCGTTGGTGCTGAGGACTTCGAAGATGCCTTGTTCGATCCGGAGGATGGACACGTCGAAAGTACCGCCACCTAGGTCATAAACGGCGATCGTTCTCCCTTCATCTTCGTCCTTAAGTCCGATGCCATACGCCAAGCTACTCGCCGTGGGTTCGTTGACGATGCGCAGGACGTCTAATCCGGCCAGCTTACCCGCGTCGCGAGTTGCTTGCCGCTGGGAATCATTGAAATAGGCGGGGACAGTGATCACGGCCCGGCTAACGGACTGGCTAAGCTCCGCCTCAATGCGAGATTTTAGTTCCTTAAGGATTTCTGCGGATAGTTCGATGGGGCTGTAGTAACGATCTTCCCCATTTGTACTCGGCACGGCAATCTTAACCAGGCGGTCTTCATCCTCATCAATGATTCGGTAACCGAAGCGATTCTCGAACTGCTTCAGGTCACCGTAACTTTTACCGAGTAGGCGTTTGACGGAGTAAATGGTCCGTTCCGGCGCAGCCGTTAGAAAGGGTTTAGCGGCTTCTCCGACTACTACGGAGCCATCTTCTCGAAAATGAACAATACTGGGTACCAGTACACTATCACCATCGGCTCCGGCTACGGCAATAGCGGTTCCATTCTGAACGTGAGCCACTAAGCTATTGGTAGTGCCCAAATCAATTCCAACGATGACTTCACCGACAGAGCTTACCGCCTCATCTTCCTTCACTTTTCCCGCCTGGAGGTCAATGCTAAATTTTGCCATGCGCTTCAATAACACTTTGTGGTAAGGACACTTGGGGTGTCCTTTACCGTTTAACGTAGGCAAAGCAACGTAGTAAAAGGGAAGAGAGTTGAGGGAAAAGGGAAAATGTTACCGTGAAGAGGTTAAGGGCTTATAAATCACTTATACACTAGCGGTTACTCCTCGAGATTTTCGTGCAATTCTCGCAAACGATCGGCGGAATCTTCGGAGTCGGTGAGGGCGCGGCTGAGGGCTTCGTAATCTAGTGGGGTTTTGATGTTATTACCGATCCGCGCTAGCATGAGGCTGAAGTAACGGTTTTCCACATCCTCCAGGGATTGTACACTGTTGTGGAAACCGATGGAGCCATCTTCGCTCGGGCGGAAGATGTAGCACTTGAAGAGCACCTGGCGAATTTTCTTGGCATCGGTGAGACTGGCTTCGGGCACATCCACTTGCAGTTGGTGGAGGCACTCATCGTCCAGGGTCGCAAAATTAGAGAAGTGGTTGTCTTCGATTAGGAAGGAGGCGTAGATATCTACTCCGATCCACATGATATCCGGTCGGGGCATCCGAACGCCTTGTTGGGCGGCTACGCGCAAGTAATAAGGTGCTTGATCTTGCTTATCAGTAGCTCTTTCGAAGTTGGTTTTTTGTTCTTCAGTAAGTTCCAGGTCTTCCCGCAGTCGGTATTCAGGTTCTTGCTCATCTTTGAAATGGCGTCGCTCCAGAATATCGGTTTGGTCGCTCAAGTAAAGGCCGAAGGAAGGATAACCGTAATCCTTTTCTCGAAAATCGGGATCGAAGCGGGCCAGAGCAGGTTTGATTCTAACTTGCTGAATCCATTCCTCCCCGTACTGCGCACTCAAACTGATCATGGTCTGGATAAGTAGGGGGTGACTCTCTTCTACCGACTTAAAGGTATTACGCTCATCTTGCAGGGGGCGGGCCACTTCCGTGTATTGGATAAAAGAGGAACAGATTTCGGCCCATTCAGGGTCAGTCACTCCGGGAGCACCTAAACCGATCAGCTTTTTGTCTTGTGCGATGATTTTTTCGGCAAGTGGCACAAAATTGGCATTTCCGCCAATGATTAGAAAGGTATCCGGGGCGTCCTGTCCCAGTAGTTTTTCTACCGTGGCCGCCATCACTAGGTGAGCATTATTTTGGTTGCTACGACCTTCCGGAAAAAGTTGAACGAGCCGAACCTCGTTCTGCCGCATGGCGTTACCGTAGCTGCTCATCCACTGCCAGTTTCCGTACGCTTCATTGATACTCACCTCACCTTGCTCCTGGGCATAATCGAGAATACCACGCACGTCCACGGCCTCTGGCTGATCACCTTCGCCGAGTTTACGGTACCAATATTTACCGTACTCCAAGGCCATGACGGCATCATGAAGTGGTTCAAAATCCCAAAGAATAGCTAGACTAGAATTCATTGTTTAGGGGAAGTAGACGCTGGGCTAGAGGTACGCCTTGCAAGTTACAACAATAT
>JBCDGT010000258.1:0-5629 GCA_038750915.1 Bacteroidota bacterium | reverse complement strand
TAGCAAAGGTGGCCGGCACGCCAGGACGTGCCAGCCACGAGAACATTGCTCTAAAATAAATACAGTTCTATGAGTTGACGATAGCAAGGATCACTCGTGGACTTCTCGGAAAGGTGAAGGAGCCATCACCATTATTCAAGCAGGTGTCTTACGTTAAAAACGTAAATTCATTCCGAAGAAAAAATTCCTCCCAAAGTCAATTAGTTGTCCACCGTTCCCTCCGGAGTGTGCACCACCACCGTTGCCTCCGGTGACGGGTACTCGATCGCGATTGAGCAAGTTTTTCACCCCGGCGGTTAACTGTAGGTGTTCCCGCCAAAAGCTTTTGTTGGCCGTCAGGTGGAGGAGGTGGTAGTCACCGATGAAGCCACGGCTAACGGAGTTGTCGTTGTTGAGTTGGTAGCGGTCGCGCCGACCAACGTAGCGGTGGTCCAGCCGGAACGCCAGGCCCATTTCGGGAAGCCGGTAATTCAGCTCGCTCCGTAGTTCGCCGAGGGTAAGAAAGGCGGGTAAGTCTTCCTCCGGGGTGGCCACCGTATTCAGCAGGCGCGTCAGGGCGCCTCCGGTAATGATGGTTAAGCGTTCGTTAGGGGAATAGGTTACTTGCAGGGTGCCGCCGTGGGTCTCGTATTCGCTCAGGTTTACGTAGGAGAAACGGCCATCATCTACGTCTGCCAGCGTAATGCGATCACGAATGCGGTTAAAGAAGAGTTCCCCGCTAAGGTTAAAGGGAAGGCCAATTTCTTCTCCCGACCAGTCGCCGCTCAGCCGCAGGTTATTACTTCTCTCAGCAGCCAGCGTCTGACTTCCAATAATGAAATGGTTCGCGTCGATGAAGTTGAAGAACAATTCCTGGATGCTGGGCGCGCGAAAGCCCGCCGCGAAACCAAAGCGCCACCGCAAGGCTGGGGTTGGGGTCCAGAGTAAATGCACCGCTGGTATGATCGGGTGATCGTACCGGCTATTGTGGCCGAAACGAGTAATGGCTTCTGCTTGTAGGGAGGGGGCCAGACGGTAGCGCAAGCCTACCCAAGCGGCCAAGTTGAGGAGGCCTGGTTCCGTTTCCAGAGTAGCCGTGTCGAGAATACGTCCCCCAGCACCCGTTTCTCGACGGTACTCCAACCCGAACTGGCCACTCCATTTGCCACCGTGTCCTTCCGCAGAAGTCAGGCTCAAACGGAGTAATTGGCCGGTATATCTGGTGGTGTCTTGTCCACCGGCTACCAGGCGGGTAGTATCAGGCTCGAGGTCTAGGCGTTCGGTTCTTTTGTAGCGATCAAATGTATTCCAACCGGCCGTAAGGTCAGCAGAGAGATTGGGCGCAAAGCGATAATTAACGGCCAGCGAGTGGTCTTCACGCCGGGTGTCGAAGATCTGGTCCTGGACGTAAGGCCGGAATTGTGGTCGCCGGACGGCACCGTGGAGGATTATTTCTTCGTCAAAGCCACGAAAGCCGTAGTGTACTTGTAGTGAATCGGTAGGTCGATAGCGTACGTTGACGTCGTAACCAATTTGTTCCTTTGGGTTCCAGGGAATAGCGCCCGCCCGCAGGCTATCAATAGCGCCAAAGCGCGCCTGGTAGCGGTCGATACCTCCATCTATTTGAATCGCCCCGAGCTGGCGGCCCAGGCGGAGGTACTGGCGGTCGAGGTCGACGGTTTCGTACTGCCCACCAGCTTCCAGTTTCCAGGCGGAGGCCTGTTCTTTGGCCGTTACTAGGTTGATTACCCCACCGGCAGCGTCACTACCGTACTGGGCGGAGAGTGCTCCGGCAATAATCTCCACCCGAGCAAAACGGGCCAAGTTGAGTTGCGTCAAATCTACTTGGCCGCCCAAGCGACCAATTACGGGCACCCCGTCCACCATAATCTGGATGTTCTGCCCCCCCAAGCCTTGAATAGACAATCCGTTGCCAAGTATTGGGTCGGGGCTAACGTTCATCGTCAACTGCCTTTGTAACAGTTCGGAGAGATCGTTTACTCCCTGTTCTTGCCATTCTGCCTGGGTCAGTACGGTGACCTTGTGCACAGCATTACGAGCCTCGGTAGGGGCGTACTCTGCGGTCACCACTACGTCGTCCAAGTCAACGGACCATGCTAAGGTGTCCGTTTGCGCACAAACGGACACATTGATCAAAGCAAAAAAAACAAAATGTAGGGCCTTAGGCATGACAGTAAGTAATTATTGGTGGGATACAGTGTCCTTGGAGGACAGTAGCAGTAAACCACTTTGTAGCATAGTATTCAGTATCTCCAGATCTCTGGCTGAAAACAGTAAGCCAAAACCAGCGTAGGGCGTTTCTAGGTAAATGTCTCGCCGCCTCTGCTCTTCGCGATTGGCAAATTTTTGGTAATAGCGATAGATTAGGTCCGCAAAAGACTCCAAATCGGCTAAACTCTGGTTGATGTAAAAGGTACCGTAGCTTAATTGGAAACCATAACAGCAAGGGCAGTAGACTAGGTAGCCGTACTGATCTTTGTGTAATACTTGAGGATCGTGGGTGTGATCGAGCATGGGAGGTGGTTTTATAGTGTCTGGTAGTCTCGTAGACTGATACTACAAGACTACCAGACTAATTTATCTCAGTGAGGCGGTCAGCGAACTTGTCGCCAATTCTTCCAGAATTTCTGTCCATGCTTCTAACTCCGGTTTACCGGGCTTTCTCGCACCGAAGAAATAGGTGATCATCTTACCAGTATCATCGAATAATTCTAGGCTGGTGACGATGCCGTCTTCCGTAGGTTTGCGAACGACGTAAGCGGAGGCGATGGATTCGGTATCCAGGTGCAGGTTAAAAGCTGGGTCCAGTACATTGAACCACTTGCCCATCCACTTTAGGTGCTTTACCGGGCCGCTGTGAATTTGGATACAACCCGTGCTGTGTACGAAGCACATGATCGGAACGGCCCGCTCAGCCGCCGTATTCAGGACGAATTCCACCGACAGGTTATCCACTTGAGTGACCATGCCTTCCGGAGCCAATCGTAGGGCTTGGGTACGGGTCAGACCATACTTGCGTAGCATGCCGAAGAAGTGGTGGGTATCTTTTAGATCGATCCATTCCTGTTGAAAGGCAAGTAAGTCTACTTCTGCGTCTGGCTTTTCGGGATTCGGAGCGGGGCGATTGCGATCAGTGATCACGATGGGCTCCTGTAAAGTTTGATAATTTTCGACTATTAAAGCCCAGCCTTCCATACTGCTTTTAGGGGTGCTGTATATCTTATGTACTGCTTCCCCCTGTGCGTTGAAAAACTGGAGGCCGTGCAAATCACCACCTTTTTTGCGTCGCATAATGACGGCCAGACAATACACCCATTCGTTCATGAAGAGGCGCAGGTCGATGTCGGGGTTGACCGCTACGCCCATATTATGTGGGCCATCGTAGAAGCTTAGGTTGTCATAAACCCCTTTGCGTTCGTGGACGACGTTGTCATTACGCGTCAGCGCCATCACGTAGCCCATCCGCTTCACATCTTTGAGTAGTTCCTTGAAGTTTCCCCCTAAGCGAATAACATCTTTACCTAGGCCAAGGCTGACGAGTTCAGCCTCACTGATGCCTAGCCGTTCCGCCTGGTCGCGTGCTCGCAGACGAGGTTCTTCGGCACGCAGTTTTTCAAGGCGTGCACGCAGGTGCGAAGTCTGGTTTTCCATAAGGCAAAGTTGTGATTAACGGACCGTCGAAATGCGGATGGTCCTGGATTAAGCAATCCACGTCGAAGGTGGTACGAATGGTAGTTTTGGTTAACACGGAGGCTTTAGGGCCGGCGGTGACGACGCGTCCATCCCGCAGGAAAAGCAAGTCGTCGGCAAAACGAGCCGCCAGGTTGAGGTCGTGTAAAACGGCGAAGACGCCCAACCCGCGCTCCCGGGCCAGGTTAGTAGCGAGTTGGACGAAGCGGTATTGCTGTTCTACGTCGAGCGCCGCGGTCGGCTCATCTAGTAGTAAGTACTTATTGGATAGGGTGTTGTTCGTCGATTCGTCATCCAATTGTAGTAGGCATTTAGCCAGCAATACCCGCTTTTTTTCTCCGCCGGATAAGGTTGGGAAGGAGCGGTCCCGCAAGTCGATTAACTCCAGTAATTCTAGGTAATGGTGAACCCGATCCCGTCGTTGGCGGGCCGTCATTTTATCGTAGCGAGCGTAGCAACCTATTTCTACTACTTCCGAAACAGGTAGGGGGAAGCCAAGGTGAACCGACTGAGCCAGTACGGCTCGCTTTGCAGCTAATCTCTTTGGATCATATTCGGTCAGACTTTGCCCGTCAATGGTCACGGCACCTGCGGCCGCGCCCGCTAAAGAATGGCCAGCCAAAAAATTCAGTAAAGTACTCTTTCCAGCTCCGTTTTTACCCATTACTACCGTTACCCGTCCCGGATGGACGTCACAGTCGACACCTGCCAGGATATCCCGCTCAGAGATGCGCACGGATAGGCCAGTTGCACGGATCATAGCAGCACGTTTTTGCGCCGCTCTCGCAGTAGCAACCAGAGAAAGAAAGGGGCACCTACCAGCGCGGTAAGGATGCCAATGGGGAGCTCCGCCGGGGCGACGATCGTTCGCGCCAAGGTATCTGCAAATAGGAGGAAACTAGCTCCTAAGAGTGCGGAATAGAGGAGTAAGCGTCGGTAATCCGTACCTTGCCAAAGGCGTAATAGATGGGGAATAACTAAGCCGACAAAACCGATCAGGCCGGTGAGGGAAATGCAAACACCAACCAACAAGGCCACCCAAATGATGACGCGTTTTTTGACGGAATCGACCCGAAAGCCAAGCTGCTCTGCCTCGCGCTCGCCGAGCAGGAATGCGTTGAGGGCCAGCGCATCCCGTCGCAGAAAATAGGTGCCGATAAGTACGAGCGGTCCCGCTACGGCGACCTGCATCCAGTTGGCTCCACCCAAACTACCCAACGACCAGAAGGTAATGTCTCGCAGTTGGCTTTCGGTCGACTGGTAGACCATTAAGCCGATAAAGGCACTGGCCAAGGCCGCAATGGCAATACCGGCCAGTAACATGGTGGCAATGTTGAGGCGCCCGCGGCCCGCAGCCAGACGGTACACTATGCTGGTGGTGAGTAAAGCACCGATGAAAGCGGCTAAACTTACGCCCAGCTGCTGTACCCAGAGTGGTGAAGCTCCCAAAAAGCTAGCGCTAAACACCAAGGCCACGACCGCGAAAAGCATTGCTCCACTGGTTACCCCGATCAGGGTTGGCTCGGCTAAGGGGTTGCGGAAAAGTCCCTGGGTAGCCGCTCCGGTAATAGCGAGTGCCCCTCCAACAATAACCGCCAGTAGCAGGCGCGGAATGCGCACTTGCCAGATCAGGAACTGCTCTAACGCCTCCGCCCGCCCAGTGAGCGCCGACCACAAATCAGCCAGGGCCAGGTCATAGGCCCCCGTCATGACGCTCATTATTAGCGCTACAACCAGGAGGACTAGTAAAAAAGCCGGTATGGAGAGGCGGGATTCCAAAAGGTTACTTGCTTTGTACGGGGTAAAGGGCGCGGGCTAAATCATTGGCTGCTTGGGCAGCACGTGGACCGAAACCAAGTAAGTAGTGGCCGTCCATCGCAATTACCCGGTCGTTTTTAAAAGCCGGCGTTTGGCTAATGCCAGGAATATTGGCTAAGCC
>JBCDGT010000257.1:0-5629 GCA_038750915.1 Bacteroidota bacterium | reverse complement strand
TCTTGAGGTAGTGTTTATAGTTATCAACGCTAACGGGAGGGGTTGGCACTAACTGATCATCAATCTCAAAGTGACCAATGTGCTCCCGGAGTCTTTCAGCAATCAGGATACTCATCTCATCCTGTAAGGCAAAGATATTATTGATATCTCCAGCGAGGGTTTGCGACCACAACGGCACATCTTCCCGAGCATCGACCAGGGTAGCCGAAATACGCATGGCGTTGCCAGCAAACCGAATGCTTCCTTCCAGGATATAGGCTACTCGGAGTTCCCGGCCAATTTGCGGTAAGGGAATTTGCTTGTCTTTGTAGAAAAAGGAAGAAGTCCGCGAAGTAACCTTAAGTGACTTAATCTTCGAAAGCGCATTGATGATCTCTTCGGTCATACCATCACTCAGGTAGGTTCCTTCCTGATTGTCACTTCTGTTGATGAACGGGAGGACTGCTACCGTATGTTTGGCGGCGGTTTGTTTGCCACGCAGTTCGTGGCGCTGAGGTATAACTAAACCACGATTGGTAACCGCAAAAATGGCTAAGGGCTGCACTACATTTTTAAGATTAAAGAAGCCCAAAGCGGTAGTGGTAAGATGCTGTTGGTTGATTAATTCATCGTTGAGCTTACCAGAAATCAACACACTACCGGCCACGCCCATGCCTTCAATTCTAGCCGCTACGTTGACCCCATCGCCGTATATCTCCGTTCCATCAAAGACGATGTCTCCAATGTGGAGACCGATGCGCAAGGGAATTCCTCCCGTCACGTTCAAAGCTTGTTGAATGGCAATGGCGCAGCCAACCGCTTCTACCCCGCTCTTGAATACACTAAGCGTACCATCACCAAAATACTGAAGAATCTCCCCCTCATGGTCTTGGTGGGTGGCTTCAAAAACTTGTCGGTGTCTTTGCCTTTGTGCTACAGCTTTCTGCTCATCGGCTTGCATCAAGGCGGTATAGCCGATGATGTCCGTAAACATCACGGCGGCAAGGCGGCGTTCTGCTTTTTTTGCTGACATGGGTTTGGTGGGTAATAGCTTTTAAAAGAACGTCCACAGCAGTTCTTGGTGGCGGTAGCTCCTAAGATGGATAAATATCGGTTTTTCTGATCATCCCTCGCCTTTTGCTGCTTTGTCCCCACTTCCTTGCTCACGCTCGGCGAGTACGCTGAATACCTGCGGCCGCGCCCTAATCCAACAACCGCCAACTCACCCCAAATCGCACGGCAGCGTCCGGGTAGGGATGATCCGCAGTGAGGTAGAGGAGTTGATCGGGTGCCCAGGTAGTGTTCAACTGCAGGTACTTGATAAAAAATCGGAAGCGCGTTACCCGCATCCCAAAAAAGGGATCAATCTGGTATTGAAAGCTGGTTTCTTGTTCCTCCTGCAACTGAAATTGTTGGATAACTGGATTGAAATAATAAGGCCGGAAGCCGGTGGCGTAACGGACATCAAAACCGAGATTAACGTTGAGCACCTTGAACCACTTACCGGAATAATAAAAGCTGTGTTCGCCGTAGATGCGGGGCAGTCGAAATACGTCTTGATCTGCTTCTTGCAGTAAAAGTCGATTGGCTAATTTCCAACGCCCGAAGGTGAAGTCGCGTTCCGCTGTCAGTTGCAGCAGACTGTTCACATCATCGGCTTGCTCCGGGCGGCCCTCAGCGTTAAAATATACGTAGTTAGTGAGGAGGGAATACGCCAATCCTGCCCGGATTTTCACTACTGGCAAAGTGTAAGCACCTTCCAGCCGGGCCTCCACCGTTTTGCCGAAACGGTTGTTCCAGAGGGTCTCACCGTTGAGGCGGTAGACTTGCTGCACTAGGTCCGGTGCGTAGAGTTGGTTGAGGGCACGGAGTTCCAGTTTACCAGCGGCTCCAAGGTCAAGTGTTCCAGTGCCTTCGACCCGATAATCGCCGGTTTGCCCAACGAGATTGAGTTGGCCGGAGATTAATAAGTTGAGTCGTTCACTGGGTCGCAACCCCACTTTAGCGTGGGCGATCAGGTTATTGACGGTAGAATCACCATCCTGACGAATCCGATGTAAGATATGGGTGAGACCTGCTTCTAGTACATCCTTTTGCACCACCGCCTTATCCGTAGAAGTGCCGCGCCGGAAGGTGGAGATGGTAAAGTCGTTCTCCAAAATACTGTGCTCAATTTGGTTGCGCACACCACGAATGTCGAGCAGTAAATCCGGAAACCGCCGGTAAAAGTTGGCGGTATCTTGAGTGGTAGCTGATGAGGAAATTCGGTAGCGCCGGCTATCTAAACGAAAGCGATGACGCAGGGTAAATGCTCGCCTTTCCCGGCCGGAAAGCGTATCTGCCTGGCCACCAAACTGAAGATAGTTGGTCGCCATAATCTCCCGAAAGCTGTAGCGTAATCGAGTATCTTCCAGGTAGGGTGTCAGATTGGCCAGGTTGGCCACCTCTCCTCCTTCGTTATTGGCAAAAGAAGCGGCAACGATTCCACCGTTTTGTAGCTGTTCGTAGGTATTGGCCGCAAAACTGAAGAAGCCGCTGTACCGGCTCCCGGGTGGCCGAATGCTCAAGCCCGTAGCAACGTGGGTGTTTCGCAGCGCTTGCCCAGGGTACTGATCCCGCTCCCCCTGCTGGGAAGTACGGTTGTAATCTAGTAGTAGATTCACTCCATCGGCAAAATTGCGACTGAATTTGGCCTTTACCTGGTAGTCTTCCTGTTCACTTTCCCTCACGTAGCTTAGGTAAGTGAACGGATGCTCGAGTCGGTAGTAATCCAGCTTTTCCCCGTCTACTTGGTATAGGTCGAATTGGCGCAGGCCAATTTCCGTCCCCCGACGGTACAAGGGATCATATTTAAGGGCGTAAGCGGAGCCGCCCATTTGTCCGTTGGTGGCGTAATCAAAAGCAATTTTGCGAGAAGGTTCGTAACGCTGGAATTGATCAAGTAGAGAGTCCCGCCAGTTATCCTCCGTATTGGGGTTGTCTACTTGATACGTAAAGATGCCGAAAGTATCCAGTAGCTCCTCTCTTTGTTCCTGAGGTCTGCCGCGACGATCAGTGCTGGCATCGTAGTCGGGGTCACCGAGTCCGGGGCGGTTTGACTCGCTGGGGTCAAGAATTTGCGCAGAAAGGCCAGTAGGAGGTAAGTAAAAAGTACTGATAAAGAGGCAGCAAGTGGCCAAATACCGGGTGGAGGGTGCAGGAAAAATTCTCTGCAACCATACTTTTTTCCAAAAGCGATTTCCGTGAAATATAGCGCTGTACACCTTCATCGTGCCGCAAAGAAACGATGAAAGCTCCGAACGTGGCCTAGCCCACCGCGCCTTAGGGAAATTTTAAGGACAACCTACCAACAACCCGACAATTCTCTTGCGTACATACTCAAGCGCTCGGGCTCAGTCGTGCCGGGGGCAATGTCAAGTTCTTGGCCGAATCTAAGTTGGTAAGTGTGACGCAGGTAGGTAAGCATAGATAAGACGGAAATTTCCTCAGCCTCATACTCTGGTCGTAGGTAAGCAATAGTAGCGCAACGAGAAGTAAAATCCGTGTCTACCCCCAGAATTAGCAGGATCGTCCCCCGGTAATCAGAGGTGTGCCCCACGCTAGTAACATCAAATTGAAAGGCTTTGACTAGTGAATCTACTTTTAAACTATCCTTCTCTGGCAGCTGTTGGTACGCCTCAAAAAAAGATTGTTGTTGTTGTTTCAATAGCGCTTGTCGCCGCTTTCGTAATGCTGCTTCCCTTTTTCGGTCCCGCACCGGGAATCCGTAAAGATCCAAATACTCATGTACCGCAACTAACAAAGCAGAATCACGTTGCCGAATTTCGGTTAGTAGTTCTCGATGCTCAGGCGAATCGTAACCGTATTCGCTCAAAATCGGCGCTTCAAGTTTTCGCAGCTCCTGATGGGCCTGTTCCAAGCTAGATAAATATTGCTGACGAGCCACTTCTGTCTGCAGTCCTTCAGGAGCATAATCTTGCGCGGCCGCAGGTGCCACGTAAGTAGTTAAGTAGAGTATGCCTAGCAGTAAAAAAGATCGAAATACCATGCTTAAAGTAACGAATCAAGCAGAGTAATTGTCTATCCTTTCCTTACCTTAATGCGAAGGTTACTTTACGATATATTTCCCCCCTTCCTTTCCAAAAGGAAGAGAGGCTTCAGCCTCGACTATTCCAAAAGTAGCCATCAATGCCGTATCGCCTCTGATCGTACAGCAGGCGGAAGTCTAGAGTAGTAATCGGGGTAGCCCCTCCTTCACCTTAAGCCTGCTGAAAACTAAAAAATTCGATCATGCAACGCCGTCAATTTCTCCGTAATTCCGCCTTCTTTACCGCTATGCTGGCTTCCGGGCAAGCCGATGCCTTCACCGCCTGGAAAAATGGCGAACAGAAGCGAATTGCACTCGTAGGAACTGGTATACGAGGTTCCACGCTTTGGGGTAAGAATATTGTTGACAATTATAGTAAAGAAGCCCGCTTCGTGGGGATGTGTGATGTCAATCCCGGCCGCTTGGCAACCGTACTGGGTATGACGGGTGCCCGTTGCCCCACCTTCACTGACTTTGACGAGATGATGCGCAAGACCGTCCCGGGTTGGGTTATCGTAACAACAGTTGATAACACCCACCACGAGTTCATCATCAAAGCCATGGAGGCCGGCGCCAATGTCATTACCGAAAAGCCAATGACCACCACCGCCGAAGCTTGTCAAGCCATCCTGGATGCGCAAAAACGGACCGGTAAAAAGGTTCTGGTTACCTTCAATTACCGACATCAACCTCATGCTACTGCCATTAAGCAACTTTTACACGACGAGCGGGTCGGGAAAATTACTAGCGTTGATTTCCACTGGTACCTCAATGTGTATCACGGTGCCAGCTACTTCCGCCGTTGGCACGGTTACACCGAAAAATCCGGTTCGCTTTGGGTCCATAAAGCGACTCACCACTTCGACCTACTCAACTGGTGGCTCGACGCAGCCCCCGTAGAAGTAATGGCCTACGGCGAACTGGAGCACTATGGTAAAAACGGTAGTTTTCGCGGTAAAAACTGCCGCAGGTGCGACTACAAAAAAGCGTGTAAGTATTACTGGGACATCACCGATAATGACTTCCTGATGAAGCTCTACGCCAAAAACGAAAAGTACGATGGCTATCTACGGGACGGTTGTGTCTACCGGGAAGGCATCGACATTTGGGACAAAATGAGCGCCCAGATCAAGTACGATAATGGGGTACTCGTCAATTATTCCCTCACGACCTACTCTCCCTACGAGGGCTGGCGAATCGGCTTCAACGGCTGGAATGGGCGGATCGACTCCTGGCAAGATATTCCCTACCAACAGGGAGAATACTCCGAAAGCGAACAGGCGGACCTCCACGCCGCCGAAATGCAATCGGGACGAGAAGAGACTCCGACGGAGTTTCACGAAATCATTTTACACGAAAGCTTTAAAAAGGATTTTGATTCCATCAAAGTCCCCAAATACCGCTACGGCCACGGTGGTGGTGACAAACGGATGCTCGACTACCTTTTCGTCAACCCCGATGCCGCCGACCCGCTGAGCCACATGGCCGGAACACGCGACGGAGCATTATCCATTTTAGTGGGCATCGCCGCTAGGAAGTCCATCGCGGAGGAGCGGCCGGTAC
>JBCDGT010000256.1:0-5630 GCA_038750915.1 Bacteroidota bacterium | reverse complement strand
TTTGTGTATAGTATAGCATAGTGTAGCACAGTTGCGTGACTCACATTATTCCTACTAGGTGAAACTTAATGGTCGATATCTACAATAGAATAAGGGAGTTTTCTAATGTTGCCCGCCTTTCCAAGCACGAGCAGATCGTGAATGGTGTTTTGACCTCGATTGAGGATCAAGTGGTATCACGTGGGCAAATACTTCCTTCCATCAACCAGATGTCGATGGAGTTAGGAGTTGCCCGTAAGACGGTAGATAAAGCCTACGGAGAGTTAAAGGATCGCGGGCTAGTAGAAAGCCGCAATCGTCGGGGCTTTTTTGTGAGTACTCAGGCCGTTGAACAGACCGTTCGGGTTGCTCTTGTGCTTTACGAATTTCGACCTTTTCAGGAGATGTTCTACAATGTTTTCCGGCAGTCGGTTGGTGAAAACGTACAGGTAGATACTTTCTTCCACCACAATAACCTTTCTGTATTTGAAGACATTGTCGGAAAGATTAACGGGCGTTATGGCCTTTACGTTATTGCCCCGATCATAGATAAGCGAACATCAGAAATTCTCGATCAACTGATTAACAATCGGCTGTTACTGATCGATCGTTTTGTGGAAACGAAATCCCGGGTTTCTTGCGTCATTCAGGAGTTTGAGCGGTCTACTTACGAAATCCTACTGGCTTTAAAGCCTCGATTATGCCGGTATGAGCGAATTGAATTGTTCTTTCGTGAGCAACAGGCTTACCCTGAGGGGATTCTTGCTGCCTGTAAGGCTTTCTGTAAGAAAAACAAGGTGAAGCTTAGGGTAAAAGACCGCTACGAACAGGGCACGCTGTCTCGGGGGGTACTTTATTTGACAGTAGGAGATACTGACTTATGGACCCTGCTGGAAGATTGTATTGATCGGGATTACGTATTGGGAGAAGATTTAGGGATACTGTCCCACAACGAAAGTAGAATTAAGAAAATAGTACATGGCGGCGTGTCTACCTGGTCAACGGACTTCGGCCGGATGGCCGAGCGTGCCGCTCGCTTTGTACTGGAAAGGGAGCCAGAGGAAGTTACAATTCCGACGGTTTTTATCGATCGAAACTCTTTTTGAGTTCTTTAAAAATGCAAAAAGCCTGCCTCGGATCTTTTGCGGAGATGGAGAGACAGGCCCGATTACAAACTATGTAAACTACGTAAAAGTACCATGATAAGGCTATTTTTCAAACCCAGGCCCGTAGGCCTTGCTGGGAGTGTTCCAAAAACTCCACAGCTTCACCGGATATTTTTTCCACTTTTCCTACTGATTTTCCTGCCGGCCCTTGCTTTGGCCCAAACCGTAAGTGGCACCATTACGGACCAGGACGAGTTCCCCTTAATTGGTGTGAACATCCTGATCAAAGGAACCTCCAGCGGGACGGTAACGGATTTTGACGGTAAGTATGAATTGACCGTACCCGGCCCGGAGTCCGTACTTATTTTTAGCTATACGGGGTATAAATCCCAGGAAGTAACTGTCGGCAATCAAGAAACCATTGATTTAGTACTAGCCGGTGATGCCGAGGTTCTCGAAGAAGTGGTCGTAGTAGGGTACGGGGTAGTTCGTAAAAGCGACCTGACGGGCTCCGTGGCTCAGATTGGGGGTGAGGAACTCACGGCCATTGTAGCGGGTAACCCGACTAGCGCCTTACAGGGTAAGCTTTCGGGGGTACAGGTAGAAAACAATGGTGGTGAGCCCGGCGGCGCTACTAATGTTTTTGTGCGGGGTGTTAGCTCCCTCACTAACTCCTACCCGCTTTACGTAATTGACGGCACTTTTGCGGACAATATGAACTTCGTTAACCCCAAGGACATCAAGTCAATTGAGGTGCTTAAGGATGCTTCTTCGGCGGCCATTTATGGTTCCCGGGCGGCCAACGGCGTAGTGCTCGTAAGTACTAAACGAGGAAGCAACGACGGTAAGCCGGTAATCAACCTAGATATTCGCACCGGGATAGAAACTCCAGCAAAGCTACTGGACTTCCTCAACGGAGATCAGTTTGCCACCTATCGGAACCAGTTGGAGGCCAATGATGGCACTGGTTTTTCCTTCTCCAACGGTGGCGTAAGCACTGATTGGCAGGATCTCTCACTTAATAATGGTGCTATCCAAGACTACGGGCTTTCCGTGAGTGGAGGTTCCGAAAACTCCAGCTACTTCATCTCAGGTAACTTCTTCGATCAGGATGGCATCTTGGTGGGCTCTGAGTTTAACCGAGTAAACCTGCGGGCAAATAGTGAATTCAAGCTTGGAAAACTAACCATTTCGGAATCCCTAGGCTTTGCGCAAACGGAGACGCAGAGCAACAACTGGTTTGGCTTCGACGGGGCTACTGCGCCTCACCTGCGCCTGAACGTGCCCGAAAATGATGGTGGCTTCGAAGCCCCCAACTTTGATGACCACAATTTTGGCGGCTACAACGATTACGCCCAGGCGGTGCTGGAAGACAACTTGTTCACCCGCCGTAGTCTGTTAGCCAACATTAACGTCGGCTACGAAATAATCGACGGCTTAACGGCAAAGGTCAACTTCGGAGTAGACTACCTGAATAACCACAACTACCTCTTCCGCCCTACTTTCTTCATGAGTGCTTCGGACGCAACGGTTAACGTGAACGAGATGAATGACTTAACGGATATTCGGGGTGTCGGATTCTCCACCCAAATCGAACCAACCCTTTCCTATGATCGAGACATCGGAGCCAACAGCCGGATCAATGCGGTAATTGGTGCTACTAACCTTCGTCAGCAACTACGTACTACGGGTGTTTCTGGTCAGGGTACCCCTAATAATACCATCCGGGTAGCCGGAGCACTACCGCCTTCTGGTATCCTTGAGGTAATTGGTGAAAATACCACGAGCGTCCTGCGGTCCTTATTCGGCCGGGTGAACTACAGCCTTAATAATCGCTACTTATTTAGTGCGACTATCCGGCGGGATGAATCGAGTCGTTTTGCCGAGGAATTTCGCGTTGGTTACTTCCCCTCTGCCTCCGTTGGTTGGCGGGTCAGTCAGGAAGACTTCTGGCCGGAAAGTAGCATAATTAACAACTTGAAGGTGCGTGCTGGTTACGGCCAGTTGGGCTCTCAGAATATTCCTGATTACAGTTTCCAATCCGTCTTTAACCTCACCTCGCCAACCTCCTTTGGTGGACAGACCGTTCCTGGATACGCCCAGACCTCCTTCGCCCTGGAAGACCTACAGTGGGAAACGGCTACTACGGTTAACGTTGGTTTTGACCTGGGGTTATGGGAAGATCGGTTGACCCTCTCAGCAGAGTACTATAATAAGGACGTGACTGACGTACTCGTAGGCGTGGCCCTGCCTGCTTCTACGGGTACCGCTACGCCCGTTATCCAAAACGTTGGAGAAATCAATAATTCCGGTTTCGAGCTTGATGGTGTTTACCACGCCATCAACAAGAGTAACTTTAAATTGGACTTTGGCTTCAATTTCTCCACCTTTGACAGTGAGGTGGTGTCGCTACCTAACCCAATTACCGGGCCATCGATTTCGGAAGATGCTACCCGCGTCAACCGTTTTGTGGAAGGGGAGCGTCCCGGTGTTTACTTCGGCTTCATCATCGACGGTGTTTATGCTGATCAAGCAGCGATCGATGGCGACCCTAATATCAGAGATGACGCTGCGCGCCGCTCCTTGGTGTCTCCGGGCGACTTTATCCGCCGAGACCTGAACGGCGACGGTGTAATCAACAATGACGATCAAACGATCCTTGGTGATCCTACGCCAGATTTCATCTATGGTTTCAATTTCACCGGCCGGGCGGGAAATCTTGATTTTGGTGCTTTCTTCCAGGGAAGCCAGGGTAATGAAATCTATAACGTCAATAAGTTCTACAACATCTTCTGGGCGGATGATAATAAGCTCACCGATGTGCTTAATGGTTGGACACCTAGCAACACCAGTACCGATATCCCCCGGGCTACTACGCTTGACCAAGCGGAAAACCGTGCGCCTTCCAGCTTCTTCGTTGAAGATGGCTCTTACCTCCGCCTACGGACGCTAGAATTAGGCTACACCTTGGACGTAGACCAGCTAGAATGGCTCGGTAACCTGCGCCTTTTTGTAACGGCACAGAACCTGTTTACCCACACGGGTTATAGTGGGTACAACCCCGACATTTCATCCGCCGCTGGTGGTCGGGCGGGTACCGTTAATCCCCTACTCAGCCGCGGCCTCGACGTGCGGGCTTACCCCCTTTCGCGGAGCTTCATGTTTGGCGCTCAAGCAAGCTTCTAATCACCAGTTGTCAGTTGCCGGTTATCGACAATGTTTAACCTCCGGCAACTGACATCTTGTTGCTTGCATCTTGTTCAAAACTATCAAAATATATAAAAATGAAACAGTTTAAGCCACTGTTATTTGCCTTTCTGGCCCTTGCTTTGTTGGTGCCCACCGCTTGCTCGGAGGATGCCCTGAATCAGGCCAATACCAATACCGTTTCCACTGGGAGTTTCTGGCAATCGGAAGATGATGCCCGCCTGGCAGTAAACGGAATGTTCCACCCCGTTGCTAATACCTTCTTCTGGGGGCGGATCGTCCATACCGGAGCCATTTTGCGCTCTGATGTTTTTAATATTCGACCCTTTGGTATCAATACCACCATGTCTACTTTCCAGGGCGGGCCAGGTACGAGCCGCTGGGCAACAGAACCTTATCAGGAGCTGTACAAGTCCATCTTCCGGGCAAATTCAATTCTGGAGAACGTAAATGAAGAAAACGTTTCTTCTACCTCTGCTCGTAATGAAATTATTGGCCAGGCCTATTTCATGCGTGCCTTTGATTACTGGTACTTACTGCACTTGTACGGTAATATTCCTTTGGTGGCGGAGACGCCAAAGGGCGATGAAGACTTCTTTCCTAGCCAGGCCTCTAAGGACCAGGTATATGCCCTGATAGAGAGTGACCTTAATCAGGCGGCGAGCTTGTTGCCAGCCAGCTGGGGGGATAATGATAAAGGACGGCCAACCTCCGGTGCAGCCATCGCTCTGCTCGGTAAAACGCAGCTTTACCAGCAGAAGTGGAGCGAGGCAGCTGCTACATTCAACCGCATCACCGACGGCCGTTACAGTCTCCTGCCCGCAGACCGCTATGAAGAGAATTTCGGAGTGACGAACGAATTCAATGAAGAAGAAATCTTTTCGCTGCAATACCTGGGTAATACCAACTTTGCTTGGGGAACAGACGTCGCCGGTGTAGGGAACCTTGGTACTTACCACATCGACTATGCACCACCTACCAAGAGTCCTGACCAGTCGCATTTCGTCAACCCCTGGGTAAAAGACCTATTTGAGACGAACGGAGAAACAGTGCGCCGAAACGCCACCTTGCTATATGATTATCCCGGAGCAACGGGCTATGGTGGAAGACCTTACCTGGAAGATTTTGCTGGAGATATCGACGTAGCCAACGCCGATAATGTAGAGCCTATCTTCACGAAGAAGTATGCCGGTACGGATCTTGGTGATCGCGAAGATGTTAACTTCTTGGGCGCTAACGTGGGTAATAATTGGCGGATCCTCCGCTACGCAGATGTACTCCTCATGCTGGCCGAAGCGCTCAATGAATCGGGTAACTCCGCCGGAGCCATTACGGAAA
>JBCDGT010000255.1:0-5632 GCA_038750915.1 Bacteroidota bacterium | reverse complement strand
GCCTTCGCTAGGGTTGTACTTCAGGATTATCCGAGGACTAAACTGGTTGCCGCCCAGGTTGTGGCGGTCTGCGCGTAGCGCCAAGACGGCGGAAAAAGACCGGAATTTTGCCCCTTCGCGTGCTTCTTCCCAGTAGTAGGTATATTCTCCGTAAGCGCCAATGGTGTTTTCCTCTCGGCTGAAATCACGGCCAGCCAACTGTTCGTCAAACTCGTCAATCCGGGCAGTACCTCCGAGGGATAACTGGTGCTTATCATTAACGATCTGGGTATGATACAAGGCATTTAGGTAGCCCGAACGCTGTTCTCCTTGGTGTATCTTTCTCCCATAGAGGTTATTCAGTTTATGGTAACTACCGGAATAGATCAACCCGACACTCTGGTGCGGTTTGTTAAAGCCAAAGAAGCCGGTTTTACCCCAGGCTTCAATCCTGCGGTTGTCTTGTTCGATTAAGTAGGGATCTAAGGTCGGTTGGCCGTGATCGTGTACGTCTTGCTGGCCACCAGAGCGGCGATCGCGGGCCACCAACACGTTCCACTGTCCTTCCCAATTATCGGACCCTTTGCGGAATAAGCGAAACAAACCGATCCCAGTTCGCCGGTCGGGCATGTCCTTGAAGCGGTCGAAGTCGTGGTCGTGCTTATTCTCGGTAAAGCCGGCGTGTAGTGCGGTGCCCGCCCAGAGCGACTTTCCGATTTGTTGATTGGCCAATACGTTGAATTCTCCTCTCCCCTGGCTACCAGCAAAGGCGTTTAGGAAGAGTTTGGGGCCATTAATAGGTTTGATTAATTCGGTATTGATGGCGCTGGCCATCCCTTGGGCACCACTTTCCAAGCTTCCCGGCCCCTTACTGATCTGAATGCCCTGCACCCAAGGACCAGGGATAAAGTCCATGGCATAGGGGCTGGCCAGGCCGTCCAACATTGGCCGCTTTTCGAGCGTAAGCTGGGTGTAGTTACCCCGGAGCCCCATTACTTGTATTTCCCGACGGCCAGTTAGCGGGTCACCGTAGGAAAGGTCGACTACGGGGCTGTTTTCAAAACTTTCTGCTAAGCTACAGCAGGGGGCTTTGCGCAATTCCTTGGAAGAGATGGATTCGATGTTACGAGCATTCAGGAGGCTGGCCGAGCTACCATTATCGCGGGCCGTTACCTGCACCTGCGTCAGCGCCGTTTCTGCTTCGAAAAGAGTAATGGCCAGTTCACCCGAAATGGTATCCATCCAGAAGGCCTGTGGGGTGTAACCCAGGAAGGAAATTTTAAAGCGGTCTTGCCCCGCTTCCTTTTTTAGATAGAACTGCCCATCAACGTCAACGGTGGTACCACAGCCATCCTCCCACGTCACGGTGGCTCCGGTCATAGCGTAGCCTTCACTGTCGACTACGCTACCTCGGATTTGCGCGTGGAGCTGATAAGTAGTAAGAAATAGGAGAAAGAATAAGAGCACTGGGCGCGGCCGCAGGTGCAAAATGCGCTCTTTAAAGAGCAGTATAATAATCATGAGTAAATTTGATTTAGCTAAAGAATACGAAGGGATAAGCCGTCGTATTCGCTAAATCAAGAAGGTTTGCTGGGCCACCAAAAGGTCACGACCCGCCGGCAAAGGAGGCGGTGTAGGTCCACGAATGGGAGTGGACTTAGGTATTACCTGCCGCACTAAATTATTCACCGAGGAAGTAATAATGGCCGTAGAGGTAATCGCAGCGATGACCACTAGCCTTTCCTGTTCCCATACGAAGTCGGCGTCCAATTGTGCCAATAAGATATCCGTATCCCCACAGCCGTGAAGATCCTTAGCTACCGGATAATCTGAGCCTGTATCCATATGACGGCAGCAAGGAGTCTTACCATGCTCATGGTGGTGGTTGGCATCCACAGTCTGGGCGTGGCGACATTCGTGTACTTCCGTTGGTAAGCTTACCCACTGTTCTCCCACACAAGCGCAGTAGACGCGTTGCAAAGGGAAACCCAGGCTTACCAATAAAAAGTAAACCGAAAGAGTGGGCGCCAACCGCTGGAAGAATTTACGAAGTGGCATACGGCAAAGGTAACGGCTTTCACCGAATGCTGGTTTAATGGAGTGTTAAAGACTAGTCTTTAGGTGCATCGGAAGCATGTACTTGAAGTAGGTAAACCTACCTTGGACCAACGTAGCAACTCAAATAGAGGGTTAGGGCTAATGAATTTGGACCAACGTACTCAACGTACGGTCGGGAAATCGGACCCGCATAAGATAAATTCCTGAAGAGAGTTGACCAACGTATAACCGCTGCTGTGCTCCGTTAATCGTAGGTTGTTGGAGTACCCTTTTTCCCGCCAGTGTGAATAGTTCCATCTTGTCTCCAGGCCTTGCTAATTGGAGCGTAAGCGTATGGTGTGCAGGATTTGGGTATACTTTTATCCATAGTGCAGCAGGTTGCTGGTTTACCGCGGTAGTGATGTCTTGAATAATCGTATCACTTGAGCAGGTATTACTGGCTACTAACCTGATTTTCTGTTCCTCTTCCGGCCTAAGGATATAAGTTGTTTGGTCTACCATGGAAGTAGTTCCATCGGGGAAAAGCCAGTAAATTTGCTCCGCATTACGGGAGGTATTGGTCAATAGTATCGTATTACCGTTTCTTTCGGCGAAAAAGCTGGCGATGGCTTGGTAGTCAATTGTAACGTCAATTGAGTTCGTAGCTCCAGCGCTTAAATTTTGGAAGGACCCCGAAGGAGTAACTTCCAATTTAGCCGCTCGTACTAAATATAGGTAGGTTGTATTTAATACTGGGCAAGAATCACGAAAAGTGGTGATTTGACTACTGGTAGAGTCAATAAGGGTGAAGACTCCTTCCTCGGAAATCTTCCGGTAGATGTAATACTGATTGGGCTGGGCGGGGGAAGGAGACCAATTCAACTCAATCGCTCCTGGTGTTTCTTCCAACGTCAAGCCAAAAGGAGGCGCAAGAATATAGGCTTTGAGGGTAGGATCTCCCAGTAAGTTGGTGTGTACGCCGCGGGGGAAAAAGTCGGCGGTGTAGATCGTATCGTTGTTTTGAGTGGTGAGGGTGGCGTGGGCTAATGGGAAGCCCATTCCCATCGAGTGGAAATGCCAATGAGGCGCGCCAGCCCATACGGCACTTAGGGTCGTCCCTGAGCCCAAGACCGCCCGTAGATAATTATCGGGGAAGTCGTAATCTCCGAAATAAGAACCGAACCAAGCGGTAAAGATGGACTGAAATGCTCCCTGGGTGTAGAGAAAACTATTACCTAGTCCAACCGCACTGGTCTGAGATCCCCCACCGGAACCGTAGTACCATTGGTACGAGTTGCCGAAAACGGCTTGCCAAGCATCATAGGTGATACTATCAGGGGAGACGAGTGGGCTAAAGTTCCGAATACCGTTTTGCCCTAGCGCGCCGATCCAGGGATTGGTATTGCGCATAGCGGCACGGCGTCTTACGGAGAACTGGTGGGTACGATAATCGATGTTCTTGCGTAGGTATTTACGGAGCAATTCGTATTGATCATCTTCGTATACGGGCATCTCAGAAAAGTCTACTCTACCTACGGCTACTTCCACATCGCTGGGTAGGAAGGACTGGTCCCACTTTCCATCTCCAGGAATATTATGATTATGGGCGGTAGCGGCCGTAGTGTTGTTGACCAGGGTGTCCGTCCACCGGCCATCCAGGTCACCGTAGTAGATATCCGCGGCCCAGGCCCCCTTGTGATCACGGTGAGCATCCGGGTTGATGTCCCCTGAATAGGCAACGGGAACATCGCCAAGGAGTAAAATGGCGGAAAAAGGAGCACCGTGGTAGACACTGATAATTGCTTCTTTCACTTCGCTAACAGGCCATTCTTTCCCTACAATTAGTTGTCGAACCTGCCAGCCATCACCTTGTAGTACCTCCTGATATTCGGCCAGTGTTGGAGTAAGCCGGGATAGCGTGGAACTGGTTACTACGACAAGTACTTCTCCGGCAAGATGGGTAGCGGGAAGCTCAACTCCGGACAGCACGTAGCCGTAGCCTTCCACCCCTGCTACAAACTTTTCCACCTTGTATTCATAAAGGCGATGGGCTTTTACTTCAGTATCGATGTATTGGCTTACCTCTGCGGGGTAATTGCCAATTTTCGCCCCCCAACTTTCAGTTCCGTACTCCCGGCGGTATAAGTCGTAACTAATTGCCCGTGGATCTTGCACCCAGTTAAGGGTGATCGTTGGTGGGCTGGCATTTACCTCAGCAGTTAGCTTTACTGATTGGTCGACATCGAAATAGACCTGCCCCGTTAAAGCATCCGTAACAAGGATCAAGAAAATCAGGAGAACGCTTTTCACAAAAGCTGTTTTAGATGCTGAGGAAAAACCAAGGAAGGTCGTATACCGATTAGTAGCTACCTTCCTTAAGCACACCAATATAACTTACATATGCCAGGAGCAGTTGAAACTTTCATCGTCGATTCTTTTACTGATCGTCCTTTTCGGGGTAACCCCGCAGGGGTTTGCTTACTGAAAGCGGAACTTACGGAGGAATTGATGTTAGCCATTGCCCAGGAACTTGGCCTCTCAGAAACCGCCTTTGTTGTTCCCTATACGACCGCCAATAAGCTTGCGATTCGTTACTTCTCTCCGAAAATGGAGATACCGCTATGTGGCCACGCCACCTTAGCGGCGGCGAAGGTGTTATTCGAAAAAGACGATGCTTGTAAAAACCTACAGTTCATTACCAAGCAGCACATAGATTTACTGATTACCAGGAGGGAAGATAAAATTCAAATGACCTTCCCTGTTTATCGTACCCAACCGGCTACGGTTCCTCCTGCTCTACTAACCGCACTAGGCCTAAACGAACACCGCAACGCAGTTTACAATCAGGAAACCAACATTCTCCTTTTAGAGATTGCGGATAGTCGGGTGCTCCAAGCCTTGGAACCAGATTTTACCGCCTTAGTACAAGCACATGATACCATTAACGGTGTATTGGTTACTGCTCCTTCCCAGAGGAAGGGTTTTGATTTTGAATCTCGCTACTTCTGGCCTTGGAGTGGGACCAACGAAGACCCCGCCACGGGAGGTACGCACACCTTCCTAACGGGATACTGGAGTGAGCGATTGGGAAAGACTAAATTGAATTCCTTCCAGTGTTCCGCCCGGACGGGCTTCATGGAAGTAGAATTGCTCGATGAAGACCGTTTGGTAATTAATAGTACGGCAAGAATTGTTTTGCAAGGCGTACTGTGGGTTTAGAGGATGATTCTAAATGGATATTGACTTTTCTATTTCTAAGTATTTTCAAAAAGAAAATTTCAGATGCTCTTAATTAATTGGTTTAGGATTTTCCGACTTACCTTCGTCTGCACAAAATAACCCTATTAAACACAACATGAATTACCAAGAGAAACTAGTTTTAATTAAAAGTTCAACCGAAAGAATTATTGGTGGCTTATCATGGACGGAGCTACAGGAAGAACTCAATACGACCGAAGGACTTTACCAAAAAGACATCAACGACATAAGTCGGAAGGTAATTAACGAAGTAGAGGGTATACATGGAAAGCGAATCTACAATGAGCTAATGATAGATCCTGCTTCGGTAGCGGATGGCGGACTTGATAGTTCGGTAGTTAGCAAAATCCGGGAAAGG
>JBCDGT010000254.1:0-5635 GCA_038750915.1 Bacteroidota bacterium | reverse complement strand
GTTTTGGTAAATACTTCATTCCCGTAGCTTAAACGTGCCGAAAGTTAAAAGGTATCAAAATGATACGGCTACAAATTCTAACTATCTTTGGCGGCCCCTTAGCCAAGCGTACTACATGACTGCAACCACTCCCCTTACCACTACGCAAATCCTCACCAAGCTGGTTTCCTTCCCGATCTTCGGTGGCGACCCTAATTTGGAGATCGTGGCCTGGATCGAAGACTACCTAAAAAGCTTCGGTGTCGACTACCACCTAGTGTACAACGAGGAAAAAACCAAGGCTGGGGTAATCTGCCGCATCGGACCAGCTGCTAACGGTGGAGTCATCCTCAGCGGGCACCTTGATGTGGTCCCAACGGTAGGGCAACCCTGGAATACCGACCCATTCACCCTCACCTTAAAGGGAGACAAGCTTTACGGCCGGGGGAGCGCGGACATGAAGGGCTTCGTGGCCTGCTGCTTAGGAAGCCTTCCCCTGCTCCTGCAGTCGCGCCTAAAAAAGCCGGTATACTTCGCCTTTAGCTACGATGAGGAAATTGGCTGTATGTCCGGCGACCAAATGGCCGCCGCCATTCGTGACACCTACCCCGAAACACCCCTGGGAGCGATCATCGGTGAACCGAGCATGCTGCAACCCATGGTGGGTCAGAAGGGAATTATGGTATACACTACTACCGTGCGTGGTAGCCAGGGGCACAGCAGCCGCGTCAAACAAGAAGTAGATGCCATTCACGAAGCGGCCCGCCTGATCGTTTGGTTGGAAGACAAGATGGACAGCCTCATTGCCGCCGGCCGGATGGACGATCGTTTTTACCCTAATCATACCAGCCTGCACGCTGGCCTCATTCGGGGCGGCTCGGCTTTCAACATCATCGCTAACGAATGTAGCTTCGACTGGGACTTCCGAAACATTCCCATGGATGATGCCGCCGAAATCTACGCCGAGTTCGAAGCTTACTGCTCCGAGCGGGAGCAGCTGCGTCGCCAGGTTTTTCCTGGTTTTGCCATCGAAAACGTGCCGATGCACCCGCCCGTCCCGCCGCTTGACACGGCGGAAGATGCTGCCATTGTTGACCTCGCCAAGCAGCTTTCTGGCAACTACCAAACGGGCACCGTTGCCTACGCTGCCGAAGCCGGGCAGTTCAGTAATGCTGGCTTTCCCGCAGTGATCTGTGGCCCCGGAGACATCGCTCAGGCGCACCGGGCCAATGAATTCGTCGCCGTAGCACAACTAGAGGCTTGTATGAAAATGCTAGCGCAACTAGCCAGAGAACTGGCCCAATAACCTCTGTAGCCATGCTCAGCAATCGCCTCCTCGACCGCACCCAATACGCCTATTCCTGGATCGACAAATACCTCACGGATATTCCTGACGACCGCTGGGATGACACCCCACCTAAGCTCGACTCTAACCTGACTTGGCAACTAGGCCACCTCACTTTGAGCGCTTACTACCACTCGATTATGGTCATCAAAGACCACCAGCCGGATATACTACAGGTGTTCCCGCTACGAGAATACAGTAAGCTATTTCATCGTGGTTCCGCAAGAGCAGTTGTTGGCACGTTTTCTCCAGCAAGCCTGAGGGCAAACTGGAGGATAATTTGCGCCAGGTCCTTGCAGATCATTGAAAATATCAGCCCGCAAGAACTATTGGAGCCCTTGGTAGAACAATCCTACCCCCATCCAATTGCTACGACGAAAGAGGAGGCATTAGAATGGAACGTGCTACACAATCATTACCACTGGGGGCAGGTGGGAATGGTTCGCCGAGCACTACTACAAGCTCCCTACGATTATTGGTCGAATAGCCATAAATAAGTTTTTCGGAAGCAACTATCCCGGGCTATCCTACTAAGCGAAGGGGTGTTTTTCTTTATCTTAACCGGGTAAAGTCGAAACATGAAGCACCTCTTTATTCTTGCCATATCGCTACTCCTTTTTCAGTGTAGCGCCCCCAAGCCCGCACCCGTTTTACAGTTAGAGCAGGGCGATCATATCGTACTGGTGGGTAATAACCTGTGCGCCCGGATGTTAGAATTCAACCATCTTGAAACAGAATTACAACTGCGTTTTCCCGAGCACCGGCTCTTCATCAGGAACCTTTGTGACGCGGGTAATACCCCGGGCTTTCGGCCCCATTCGGCCCGCAACGACCCCTGGGCCTTTCCCGGAGCGGAGACGTTCTACGAAGGCACTGGTCTAGAACGAGACTCTGACCCCCGGGGAGATTTCCCCACGCCCGATACTTGGTTGGAAATGCTGGCTGCGGACGTTATCCTTGGCTTCTTTGGTGCTAACGAAGCGCAAAGCGGGCCGGAAGGAATAGAACGATTCAAAGAAGAGCTGCAGGCCTGGATCGATTACACGTCGCTTAGTGAATACAACGGAGAAGATGCGCCTAAAATAATTTTGGTCTCCCCCACTGCCCGCGAAAATGCCTCTGACCGGATGGACGTACCCGACGGCACCCTCGAAAACGAAAACCTTAAATTGTACACCGAAGCCATGCGGGAAGTAGCCATGACGGCGGAGGTACCCTTCATCGATCTATTCACCCTCACGTACCGTTGGCTGGAGGGAAAAAAGAGTTTTACCACCGATGGAATGATGCTTACCGACGCGGCCTACGCCAAACTCGCTCCTTGGTTGGCGGACCGTTTGTTTGGTGGAAAGGCAAATAATGCGGCGCGCACGCAGGTGCAAGCATTGGTAGAAGATAAAAACTGGCTCTGGCACAATGATTATAAGATTCCCAACGGAATTCACGTCTACGGTCGGCGCCATAACCCCTTCGGTCCGGACAACTACCCAATGGAAATTCGCAAAATCCGCGAAATGACCGAACTGCGGGATTCGGCCATCTGGCTGGCTCTCCGCGGCGAAACGATGGACCTAGCAGCAGCCGATGCGCAGACCTACGCCCTGCCACCAGTGGAGACAAACTACAGCCTGGTAAAGGAAGGCAGACAGGTGGAGTACCAATACGGCGAAGATGCGCTCAAGACCTTTACCGTAACCCCGGGCTATCAACTGGAGCTCTTCGCTTCCGAAGAAGAGTTCCCCGAATTAGCCAATCCCGCCCAGATGACTTTCGACAACCAGGGGCGCCTCTGGGTCTCCTGTATGCCGACCTACCCTCACTATCGTCCCGGCGATAAACGGCCCGATGACAAACTCATCATCATCGAGGATACGGACAACGACGGCAAAGCGGATAAAACGACGGTTTTCGCCGATGACCTCCACGTTCCCGTTGGCTTTGAACTAGCCGAGGAAGGAGTCTACGTCTCTCAGGGAACTCACCTCAAATTACTCAAGGATACCGACGGAGACGACCGCTATGATGAAGCGGAGATCATCTTCTCTGGCTTCGACGATCACGACACCCACCATACCATCTCGGCCTTCGTTTCTGATCCTGGTGGTGGGATCATTTTGTGTGAAGGGCTTTGTCTTCACACCAATGTAGAAACGCCACACGGAACCGTCCGGGCGACTAGTGGTGGACATTATCGCTTTAGCCCCAAACGGCGTCAGCTGGAACGAACGAACCAAGTACCCATTCCCAACCCCTGGGGTACCGCCTACGATGCCTATGGCCAACCCTTCTTCCTCAACACTTCCGGACCCCGGGTCTCCTGGATGCTGCCCAGTACTATGCGAGACCGTTACGCGGTACAGGCTCCCCTATCCAGAAACTTGATCGCTGAAGAAAACCGAGTACGGCCTACTTCCGGGCTTGAGTTTGTTTCCAGTCGCCACTTTCCGGAGGAGGTGCAGGGAGATATGCTTTACAATAATACCATCGGCTTCCTGGGCACCAAACAGTTCAAAGTAATGGATGATGGTACGGGCTTCAAGACGGAATTCCGCCAAGACATAATCCAAAGCAACGACCCCAACTTCCGCCCCGTCGACCTGGAATTCGCCCCAGACGGTAGTTTGTATTTTATCGATTGGCACAACGTCTTGGTTGGCCATATGCAACACAACGCGCGGGACCCCCTTCGCGATCACGTCCACGGCCGCATCTACCGCATTACCTATCCCTCCCGGCCGCTGGTCGAGCCGGCTAAGATTGCAGGTGCGCCAATAGCCACCCTGCTCGACAACCTGAAGCTGCCCGAATACCGCAGTCGCTACCGCAGTCATCGGGAGCTGCGCGGGCGTGATGCTAAAGAGGTCGTTGCCGCTGTAAAAGAATGGGTGGGGAAGCTCGACAATACGGCTCCTAATTATGAGCGCTGGCTTTTAGAAGGCCTTTGGGTCACTTGGGGTGCTAATGCCGTCGACCAGGAATTATTGGAAGCAGCGCTTAGTGCGGAAGACTACCGAGTCCGGGCCGCCGCCGTCAACGTGCTCCGTTACAGTGGCCATCAAGTAAGCCGACAGACCGAACTACTCAATATGGCTGCCGCAGATCCGCACGGCCGTGTTCGCCTGGGCGCCATGGTCGCCGCCACCTGGCTACCGGAAGATGCCGGTAGGCTCGTACTGGCTACTGCACAGCAGCACCCGGTCGATAGCTGGATGGAAGATGTAGCTACCTCCGCCATGAAGTTCCTCACTGGCGAAGGTTTAGGGGTTGCCCGTGGGCAGGAGATCATCGTCAACCACCTCAAAGGAGCCGACCTGGAGCAATTCGCCGCCGGCTGGGACCTTTATCACGAAGACGGCTCCTGCCGCACCTGCCACCAGAAAACAGGACGTGGGCTGGGCGCCTCAGGGTTCCCGCCCTTAGCCGGCTCCTCTTGGGTAACGGGAGACCCGAAGATATTAGCGAAGATTTTACTTAAAGGACTTATCGGCCCCATCGACGTCAAGGGCAAAACCTACCCCGGCCAGGTACCGATGACGCCCTACGAAGACCTCTATGACAATGAGCAACTGGCCAATGTTATGACCTACATCCGCAACGCCTTCGGCAATAAATCCTCCGTCATTTCTCCGGAATTTGTCCAGCAGGTACGGGCGGAGGTGAAGGCTTCAGGTAAGGAAGGATATTATCGGGTGGAGGAGCTGAAGGCACCGGCTTCGAAGAAATAATCATTCGCGAGCGGTTAAAACCCACTCGCTAAAAGGAAGCGCCTTTTCAGGGCTGTTACTAGATCAAAGATGATCCAATATCACTCGTCGGCAGAGCCGTGAAGAATGAGTTGGTTCGCCCGCTAAAGTAAGATGCAACTCACTCCCTAACTTTAGGGTCAATCCTGTATCTTACCGTTGCGTCATATTTATTACCATGCTTAAGAATAATTTGCTCGAACGAATTACTTTAAACCCAGAGGTGTGCCATGGTAAACCTACCATCCGCAATAAGCGGTATATGGTCACTGCGATGCTTGATTACCTCGCGGGGGGAGACACTATTGAGGATTTACTCGAAGAATTTGACGATCTCGAGTATGACGATTTTTTGGCGTGTATTGCTTACGCAAACGAAAACATGGCATTCCTAGCAGGATAGGTAAGAATGACTTATAATAGTTCACCACTAACCTTCATTTTTAAATACATCCTTCCAGTCGTAATGCTGGCGAGTGGGATAATTGGATTTTTTACATTGAAGAATACTGGAGACGAGTCTGTATCAAATTTTGCAAACTCCCTTGGAATTGCCTGGATTTGGATT
>JBCDGT010000253.1:0-5635 GCA_038750915.1 Bacteroidota bacterium | reverse complement strand
GTCCAATCAGCGTACATTGACTTTAACCAGCCGGAAACGATTCGCCACATCACGGGCTTGACGCAAATACAGAGTGTCCTTACTACAGACAAAAAGGAGATATGGCTAGGAGGTAATGCGGGTATCTTCGGGGTTGATCCGACTAGCCTTAAAGTCAAAACACATATTCCACAACGCCAGGAAAGAGGCACCTGGTCTATCCTGCGGGATCGTTATGGTAACTGGTGGGGAGGAAGTTTGCAAGGAGGAATCATTAAAAAAGAAGTTGCTGCGGACAGTCTTCTACCCTATACCCAACTCAATGAGTTTACGGCACTCCAGTTTAGCACTGTTGTCCAGTTGCTAGAAGAGGAAGACTATATCTGGGCGTGTACCAACAGTGGTTTGTATTTGGTGCACCAAAAGGAGGGTGTCATAAGGCGCTATTGGGCCGGTGCCGAAGTCGACAATCGACTTCCACTAAACGATATTCACTTTCTTCACCGTGATGCGGATGGGGTTTATTGGGCTGCTACAAACGCAGATGGCTTGATCCGTTTTGAGTTGGACGTCAACTTAGCGGTGCATAACCTAATACAATATACCTCTGCTGGTAATTTATCTTCCGATGTATTATATGCCATCGAAGAAGATCACTATGGGCGACTCTGGATCAGTACCATTAATGGAATTATTTGCTTCTATAAGCAAACTGGCCAGGTGCAGGTGTTTCAGGAAGAAGATGGGCTAGCTCAATTAGAATTTAACCGGATTTCCCACTTTCAGGATGCTGCCGGCAAGATTTATTTTGGCTCCATCAATGGCGTTGTCGGCTTTGATCCTGCCAGCGTTAAAGCTCCCGAAAAGTATACCGCTCCCATATTACCCACCACCCTTTCAGTGTACGATGCGGCCAGTGAGCAGGTAGTTGAACTGACGGGAGAATTACCCGACCAGATTATTCTTCAGCCTAATGACCGCTTCTTTCGCCTGGGTGTTTCGATGGTCGATTATTTCAACGCCGATCGGCTTAGCTATACGTACCGGATTGAGGGTTGGTTTGATCAATTTCAGCGGATCTCGGGGAACGTTATTGAAATCAGCGGACTACCCTACGGAGAATACCAACTACACGTACGAGGGCAGCGTGCAGATAAACGTTACTCAACTCAAGAACTTGTATTACCCATTCGGGTTATCAGGCCCGTGTACTATCGGTGGTGGTTTTTGCTCCTGCTTGTTTTAGGCTTGGTCAGCCTGATCATTACCAGCTACAACTGGCGAATTAAAAGTCTGCAGGCTCGTCGTTTGGCATTGGAACAAACCGTAAAGGAGCGGACAGCACGTATCCAGGAACAAGCCCAGCAACTGCAGGAGTTAGACGCAGTGAAATCACGTTTTTTTGCTAACATTTCACACGAGCTACGCACGCCGCTTACGCTGCTGATTTCTCCAATTGAGGAGTTACTCAACGAGCCTATTGCTCCTGAGCAATCCCGTACTTACCTACAAATGATGCGGCGTAATGGGCATAAACTGCTGCGGCGAATCAATGATCTTTTGGACCTGTCTAAGCTAGAAGCACAACGACTAGTAGTAATCTCTACACCTACCCTACTCTACCCCTACTTAAAAACCCTCCTGGCTAGCTTCGAGAGTACCGCGCAGCTACAAGAGATAAGCTTAGTGTTTGAGTATCAACTGCCCGACAAACTGACGGCCTTGATCGATCGGGATAAAGTGGAGAAAATCCTGATGAACCTTTTGAGTAACGCCTTCAAATTTACGCCGGCGGGAGGGCAAATCAAGCTATCAGTTAGTCGTCAGCAAGGAAATTTATTACTCAACGTCCATGATACTGGACCAGGCATTGAAGCGGAAGATTTACCGAAAATTTTCGAACGCTATTATCAGTCAGCACAAAACAAACAAGTGGGAGGTACGGGAATTGGCCTTGCACTTTGTCGTGAACTAGCTTCAGCCCTGAATGGAAAAATTTGGGCTACGAGTGTTACCCAAGAAGGAGACGGGGTTCCCGGAAGTATTTTCCACCTACGACTTCCCCTTACTGAAACAATTGCATCCTCAGAGCAGCTAGAAGCAGCTAGTCCGCCAGTAGTGCTCGTAGCAGAAAAACCAACAGAAGAGGTACCAACGCGAAACCCTCTTCGGCCTTGGCTTTTGGTGGTAGAAGACAACTACGAATTACGCGAATACATTCGCTTGATTCTTGCGCCGGACGACCAAGTGGTGACAGTTGCCAACGGTGAGGAAGCCCTGGCTAGGCTTACAGGGAACAACCTACCCCGCTTAATCATCTCTGATCTCATGATGCCCCGAATGGATGGCATGGAATTGCTGCAACGGATAAAAGCGGATTCCAGGCTACAGTTGATCCCCTTCATCATGCTCACGGCCCAGCAGCACTTAGCCACCAAATTAGCGGCGCTGCGTATTGGTATAGATGACTACCTCACTAAACCCTTCCAAGCCTCGGAGCTACGAGCCCGGGTAAGCAACCTGATCCAGAACTACGAAAGCCGCGCCGGAGAACAGCCAGACTTAAACACCAGCGACTTGCTACCACCGCTATCAGCCCCAGATTTAAACTGGCTGAAAACATTAGAACACATCATTAGCGAGAACCTAACCAATAGTCAGTTCAAACTTGCGGATGCTGCTGCGGCCATGAATATTTCCTACCGCAGGATGCAGCAAAAGCTAAAAGTTACGGCTGGCCTTAGCCCCAAGCAATACCAACAAAGCATTCGCTTGGCAAAAGCTAAGTCTATCCTCCAAAGTGGTAAGGTACAAACAGCCAGGGAAGCCATGTATCAAATTGGTTTTGACAACTACTATCACTTTTCTAAACTGTACACCGAGGCTTTCGGGATTAAACCGCTGGAGGAGCTGAATAAATACCGGTAAACAATTCCGCCGGTGATTAATTTTTCGCCTTTCGGTGCCCAAAATCCTGGCTTTTTCCACTTTCGATAATTTTTCTGCGTGTTTCGACTGCCGCCAACCAGCTAGGTTTGCACCGTGACTTACGTGGTATTTGCCACACCAAAATGAGCAGGAATACGATACCTGAAAGCAAAAAATTTGGCCGCTACTTCATCAAATAACCAACTGCTTGACCCCAGTATCACCCTTGTCCACTGCTTGCCCAAGCCCATAATCTGATCCCAAATAATATTTAACTAAACCGTTACTTAATGAAACACGTCATTTGCTTCCTCTTCTACCTCGTCTGCTGTTATCCTGGTCTCTTACTGGGACAAGATCTTCTTGGCAACCACATTAATGGTCGCTTTATTTTTAGCAATAGTGGTACTTCGGTAGCCTTATCTGCTGACGGTACGCGAGTAATCATTGGTAGTCCGGGTAATACTGATGAAGGTTCGGATATAGGTTCAGCACAAGTCTACGCCTTCATTAACGGGAGTTGGGAAACCTTGGGATCATCCTTTACGGGTGACAACGCATATGATGCGGCAGGTCATGCAGTTGCCATGTCCGCCGCTGGAAATACCATTGCCATTGGTAGTCCCCACCGGCCACTGGCTTTGAATGACCATACCAGTGAAGGAATCGTCCGGGTATACCATTATGCTGGGGGAGTATGGACACAAGTTGGAGCAGACCTAACGGGCCATGCCTTGGGGGATGAATTTGGGTTTGCGCTAGCGTTATCGGCCGACGGAACGAGAGTCGTCATTGGTGCTCCCCTTAACGGGGAAAATGACGATAAGGCCGGCAGTGTCACTGTTTTCGACTTCATTAGTGGAGCATGGACCCAGGTCGGCACACCAATTTTAGGGGAAGCTGCTGGTGATGAACTAGGACGTGCCGTTTGCATCTCAGATGATGGGCAGCGTATGGCAGCCACCGCCCCCTTTAATGATGAAAATGGGAACAACGCCGGAAAGGCCCGGGTGTACGAATTGGTGGGAGATAGTTGGACCCAAGTTGGCGGTGACTTTAAAGGTATTACTTCAGATGAATTTTTGGGATTCTCCTGTGCATTATCGGTCAACGGAGATAGGATTGTGCTCTCTGCCACAGGAAACGACGATGCTGCTGACCGTGCGGGGCAAGTCACTGTCTTCGAATTGCTGAACGATGAATGGAGCCTGGTTGGGCAACCGGTTAATGGCTTAGCGGAAAGGGATCGGCTCGGCTCCTCGTTGAGCCTATCGGATGATGGCTGCAGGTTTGCGGCCGGTGCTAATTTTAGTGATCCGAACGGGCAAAGTTCTGGCCAGGCGTTCTTGTATGCCCTCGATGGTGGAACTTGGCAGCAAGTCGGCCATTCGGTTGATGGTGCAACCGCAGGAGACGGCTTAGGTCGTTCCGTCTCCCTGTCGGCCGACGGTAGTATGGTAGCTGTTGGCTCGCCTTTCAGTGATACCGGGGGTACTAATACCGGAAGTGTATCGGTCTACAGTTTCGCAGCCGCCTTACCGGTTGAGCTACGCTCTTTTCGGGGAGAAATCCGCGACAAGCATAATCTATTGACTTGGGCAACGGCCAGTGAGGATGACTTCAGTCACTTCGAGGTCGAGCGTTCTTACGACGGACGAGAACCTTGGAGCATCCTGGCGCAGTCGGACCTACAAGCATCCAGGGTGTACGAATACACCGACCAAGCGCCGCTTTCCAGCGCCTACTACCGCCTCAAGATGGTGGACCTCGACGGGACCTTCACCTACAGCGAGCTAGTTTTCCTGGAGAATAAATCGGGCGCGGACGCAGGTGCCATGCGGGCGTATCCCAACCCGAATGCGGGCCTATTTACCGTAGATTTAAGCGAGATTGACCTCTCCGCCGCGGAGGAGTGCGAGCTGCGTTTGGTGGATCTGCACGGGCGGACGGTTTGGTCCGCGCCGGTACCAAGTGATGTTCGTCAGGTAAGCGTGGCATTACCTCACCCCCCAGCTGGGGTTTATCTGCTAAACATCTGGACGGAAAAGGGGCAGATTTTTACACAGCGAGTGGTGATACGCTAAGCCAACTAGTCAAACGAAGGCAAACATCGTCCCAGACTTGGAAGTGACAACGGCCTTGACCGGGAAGGTGCTAACCTTACGGAGGCGAAACTAGTGCTGAAAGGTAGCTAACGCCCAAGCGTAGGTGCTGTTTTAAGTGGGTCAGTAAATGGAGGATTAGTGCTGAAAAGTAAAGGCATTTGCCTTAAGTTCAATTCACCCGCGATCCTGTTCAATTCACCCAGAAAGCGTCCGGCGGGCGTAAGGGCTGATCCTACTTTTGGTGGGTAATCAAAACTTACGTAATTATGAAAAACATGCTTTTAATCTTTGGCTGCCTGTTGTTTACCGCACAAATCAGTGCCCAAACCGGCGGCGAAAAAATTCTCGGCACTTGGACCACCCCCGACCAAAATCAGGTCCTGGAGTTCATCCAGGATGGCGATACCTACACCGCCGTTATTCGCCAGGCGGACCAAGTAGAAGCGATCGGGAAAACGCCTATCTCGGGTTTGGAATACAAGGGGAATGGCAGCTACAAAAACGGTCAGATATACATCCCAAAGCGGGACATGATGGCCAACTGCAGTACCAAAATCCTGAACGAGCGGGAGCTCAAGCTTACCATAAAAGTCGGGATGATGTCCAAGAAAGTAACGTGGACT
>JBCDGT010000252.1:0-5638 GCA_038750915.1 Bacteroidota bacterium | reverse complement strand
TTTTTCAATTTCAAATTTCTGCCTTCCAACTTACTATTTCACACTTTTACCTATACCTGCGTCCGCGCCTACTTGCCACTCTAAAATGCGACGGTCGTCTCCTGCGGTAATTAAGGTTTGTTCATCGAGCCACAGGAGGGTGTTGACGGAGTTGACGTGGCCGCGGTCCCGCACCACTTCAGCAACTTTTAGCAAAGACCAGGTTTTAGCGTCCCAGAGTTTCACGGTCTTATCTCTGCTGGCGGTTGCTAGGTAGCGGCCTGACGGATCGAAGGCCAGGTCATTAACCGTGGCAAGGTGAGCAGTAATGTTAGCGAGGGGAAGGCTGGAATAGGCCAGGTCAAAAAAGTGTAGTTGAGCATCACGGCCGCCGGAGATAATCCGCGAAAAACCTGGCTGGAAAGCGACACAAAACACTGAGGGATCATTGGCGCGGTGTTGGCCGATCAAGTTAAAATCTTTACGGCCAACTAGGTAAACTTGACCATCACTAGCCCCGATGGCCAGCGCATCGTGGTCGGCACTGTATGCGATACACCGCAAGGAATTGGCACTCAATGGCAAACTTTCCAAACTCCGTTGTCCAGAAACCGACCAGCGGGTCAGGATGCCGTCTCCCCCGGCCGTAAACACTTCGTCTTGCACCCGAATTACGGCAAACACCCCCTTCGTGTGATGGGCTAGGTGACGATTGCGGTCGGGTTCCTCTTGGTATAACCAATGCACCCCACCATCCAATGCACCCACGACCATCCCCCCATCCGGTAAACTTGTGAGGCAGAGAAATTTACCACCGTCCACCTTAGCCACAACGCGGCCAAAATCGACATCATCCCGATGCCAATGAACGATGTAGCCATCTGCAGCGGCGGAGTAAAAGCCATTAACAGCGGGCTGTAGATCATAAATAGCCGCATGGTGGCCACTACGGGATTGGGTGCGAGTAAGCATTACCCAACGAACATACCGGAACCAATTCGGGTTTCAAAAAAGGTGCTTTTACCTGCTGGTAAGCACCCTAGTCGGCAATGCAATGCGGCAGTCCATCGGCACGCTTATTATTGGCTCGTTTTCCACTTATTTAGCGTGAATTGTATGATCTTAGCAAGATCATAGCTGTGCTATTGTCTTACCTTAGCCCAAAACACAGCGCCCTTGTCCGTTATTTTCCATGAACCCTTACGCCCTCCTGGTGAATGGGGCCTTTGGCACATCACCGAATCCGAAAACTGGCTCCGTGGACAAGTAGACCTCTCCACGGAAGAAAATGTAGGGCTCGACCTTATCCAGGGCGAAGGGCGCCGTCGGGAGTTTCTGGCAGCTCGCCTCCTGCTCCACCACATGAGTGGTAGGGACACAAGGGGAGAACTGTATAAGGATGATGCCGGCAAGCCACACCTCAAAAATTCTATTTTTCACATTTCCATTAGTCATACCGTCAATTACTCTGCAGCGATTGCTCATCCTGCGCCTTGTGGTATCGACGTGCAGCGGATCGTACCCCGCATCCGGCGTTTAGCTCCTAAGTTCGTGGGAGCAGGCGAAAAATCACAAATCAAAGCAGCACATGAGTTAATTCAGCTGCACCTTATTTGGTCGGCCAAGGAAGCTATGTACAAGGCTTTTGGTCGCCGCCAAATTGACTTTAAGGAACACCTTTTTGTAGATTTTGAAGATTACGATCCAGGAAAAACTACGGCTACCGCCTTGCTCAAAAAAGGAGCTGCGGAAATGTTATTTGACCTGGACTTCCGAATCTTCGATACTTTTGTATTGGTAAGCTGCGTGGAAAGAATGGCCCCCCTCTAATTAAGTAACCGTTCTTCCTCACCATCACCCCGATTAACCTACTGTCTAGCAATGCAGGAAAGCCGGATTATTACGGAACACGAGCAGGCGAAGAAGGAAATTCTGGTTCTTCCACCCGATCAATTACGGCTGCTGGTTACCCTTGTGCTTAATAAGTTTACGGGAAGTACGCACGATCTTCAGTTCCTCCTACGAACTGCCTCAGAACGAGCACCCGGTTTAGGAAGGTGGACCCGAGCCAAAACGGAAAAACAAGCAAAAGCCCTTGCCGAAACGCCCTTTGCCTATGAGACTTACCGGGGCTACTCGATCGATCTAGCCTGGAGGAACATTGCTGTCTTTTGCGCAGATGCCCTGCGCCCCGAACAATTAAAGGCCATCATCCAAGCCGTTAATGTCCTTCATCGGTATCCCGCCGGTAGTGATCCCGGATCCGGTTGGAGTATTCGCTACGACGACCTAGGGCAACGCTGCATCCACAAAATTCTGCTTAATGACCACAGCGGGTTTCACCGGCTCTACGAACACCTAAATCTTTCCCAAGCCTACTACGCGCAGGCCCAACAGCAAGCCCAAGCCAAGGTGGATGCTATTTTGGCAACCATCGACTGGACGTTCTGGAAAAGCCGCCATTCTTACTTTCACTGGGCGGCCTTTAACGAACAGCAATATGCTTACGCCAATTGGACGGAACGAACACCGGCTAACCTAGCCAGGATGCTGGTACCTTTACACCAGGACATCGAGCCCGGCAATTACCCGGAAGATACCCGGGTTATCGGGGTGCTGGGCCTACACTATTTCAAAGACAAGGCAGAACTATTTACTCCCTTTGACCCTGGCCTGGAGGCTGTTTGTCTACTAGCCAAGGGAGATTCGTCCGGGGCGGAAGCAGCCTTTGCCAAACTACCACCACGGACCGGTGAAGAGTCCGTGGGCATCATCGATGTCATCCAGACCACCTTTGCTTATGGTCGCGGAAGTATCTCATTAGCCACCATGAAGGCTATCACCAACACTTTTAAGCAGAGCGAATACCCTGCACTGATCAACTGTTTAATAGCCTTGGTCTTCCTCGAAAACGGGGAACGCGATCAGGGCGAAACCCTACTGGAAACACAATTCGCAAACGGGCTATTCCATCCCCTCGAATGGATGGTCGGCCTCTGGTGTGCCGCTTGGATGGGGGTCAAATTGAGGCAGGAGACCTTGAAAAATCTCTACCGGGACCTACGCAGTCGGGAATACGCGCAGATCCCCTGGGTGGAAGGAGAAATTCTCTACACCTTGCGAACTCTTTTCCCACGTCAAGATATAGTAGCAGAACAAGGCATTAAAGTGGCGCGCCCGCAGGTGCCCACCGAGCTCGCCGAACGTGTGCCAAAAAAGGATAGTTTTTTACGCCTGTTACCCGTGCGTCCTGCCTGGGAGTTTGCTCTCCACCAGTTACAACGGACCGGGGCCAAAGCCAGCCAGGAAAGCGCTAATACACCCGCCTTCCGGACCATCTGGATTATCGACTTCGAGGAAGAGGAAGCCTACTGTAAAGAGCAAAAAATGGGAAAACGGGGCTGGACGAAAGGGCGCCGCCTTAAGTGGTACGAACTCATCAAGCCAAAAAATTCGGCCACAATGGACCCTGCTGATACGCGGGCCATCTCCGCCCTCAGTACTTATGATGGGCGACGGCTATCTAATGCCATGCTGTACAATGATGATTCTTTGTACCTGGATTTTGGCCGACTTCTACACGAAATAGCCGATCACCCCAGGATTTACCTCGGCGAAGACCGACGCATTCCTATCGAACTGTTACGAGCACAACCTGAACTACGAATCACGGAGACCGAAGGGGGAAATATTCTACTCCAATTTATCCCGGACGTTGAAGCGGAAGGTTACGTCTGGAAAAAAGAAACCCCTACCCGCTACCGCATTTATCACCTGAGCGAAGCACAAGCGCGAATGGCCTGGGCCATCGGCGGTGGTATTGAGGTTCCCGAAAAGGAACGTTCCCGACTGGAAGGCCTAGTGGAAGACCTGCGTCCTAAGGTTAACGTACAATCCAGCTTCGACCTGATTGACGAAGACCTGGTGACGGTAGTCGGTAGCCCCCTACCCTGTTTTCACCTTTTACCTTTTGGGGAAGGTTATAAGGTGGAGCTCTACGTCAAGCCCCTTCCCGCAGAACCCTACTACTTTAAACCGGGAGAAGGGATGTCGCGCAGTATCATTGTGCTCGAGGAAGGACGCCAAATTCTAGAGCGTCCCTTAGCGCTGGAAGTCGAAGAGGCCACTGCGGCAATTAATAGTTGTCCTACCCTAGCGGCTACCTCCCAAATCGCTTATGAGTGGACTGTGGATGACACCCAAACCGCCCTGAGGATACTACTGGAACTGCGTGGCTTACTGGCTGATCAGCTCGTCAGTATCGAGCACCCGAAGGGAGAAAAACTGCGGATTGTCGGCCAGGCCAGCAGTAACGCACTAGCCTTGAGGGTAGGAAAACAGCGGGATTGGTTCGAAGTCAACGGTAAACTCACCGTTAATGAAAACAAGGTATTAGACCTGGAAATCCTGCTGGCTCATCTTAGGAATAATGCCACTCCCTTCATCGAACTGGCGGAAGGCGAGTTCGTCGCCCTGACGGAAGAACTCAGGGATCGTATTCTTGAAATGGAGGGGCTACTCCACCGCAAGGGAAAGAAATTTCAGCTACCTACCCTAGCCGCCAGTGCCTTCAATGACTTAACGGAGGATCTCGACGACCTAGCTTTTGATGAGGCCTGGGCCGATAGTCTCCAGCGGATTGCTACAGCCGATAAAATTCGGCCACAGATCCCGAAAGGTTTTAAGGCCGAACTGCGCGATTACCAAAAGGAAGGCTTCCGCTGGCTCATGCGCCTGGCTGCCTGGGGCGTAGGTGGTTGCCTGGCCGACGATATGGGGCTCGGTAAAACCATTCAGGCGCTAGCCGTACTTGCCGCCCGGGCGGATCAAGGACCAAGCCTCGTCATCGCTCCAGCTTCCGTAACGCGCAACTGGCTACGAGAAACAGAGCGCTTCGCTCCCGGACTGGTTCCCATCCTGATTGCCTCTAGCCAAGACACGGCTCTTTTATCCGAACTCGGCACCGGCGACCTCGCCCTCGTTAGTTACGGCTTGCTACCTTTCATTGGCGACGAACTGGCAGAAATTGAATTTGCGAACATCGTCATCGACGAAGCACAAGCGATCAAAAACGCTGCCACCAAGCGGGCCAAAGCCGTACAAAACCTTCAAGGAGACTTCAAATTAGCGACCACCGGTACCCCGATTGAAAATCACCTGGGGGAGCTTTGGAGCCTTTTCCGTTTCCTCAACCCTGGCCTACTGAGTAGTAAGGCTGCCTTCAACGAGAAATACAATAAACCCATTGCCCGCGATGGTGATGAAGGACGGCGAAACGCACTCAAGAAGCTCGTTAAACCCTTCATTCTCCGGCGACGCAAGGATGAAGTACTTACGGAACTACCTCCGAAAACCGAGATCGTACTGAACGTTGCGCTGAGCGAAGAAGAGAAGGCCCTGTACGAAGCCTTACGCCGCCAAGCCGTCCGGGAGATAGCTCAGGCGGACGAGCAGCAAAAACGCTTTACCGTACTGGCCCAACTGACCAAATTACGGCAAGCGGCTTGCCACCCCCGCCTCGTTCGCCCTACCAGTAAACTTGGGAGTGGTAAACTAGAACTCGTGGGTGAGACCCTACTAGAAATACTCGAAAGCGGACATAAGGCCCTAATTTTCAGTCAGTTCGTCAAGCACCTGAAGATCGTCGAGAATTGGGTAA
>JBCDGT010000251.1:0-5640 GCA_038750915.1 Bacteroidota bacterium | reverse complement strand
GTGAAAATACCCTGAGCAAAGGCGTACATTTTGTGGGTAACGTAATGATTGACTCCCTGGCCCATTTCCGCGAAGCAGCTGCTAAGGAAAAAATACTGCAGGAGTTAGGCTTGTCTCCCAAGTCTTACCTCCTGGCCACTATGCACCGGCCACACAACGTTGATAATGAAAAAGGCCTGCTGGATATCGCTGATATTCTTCGCCGCAGTGCGAAGCGCCTGCCGGTCGTCATTGCCATGCACCCGCGGACGCGCAATAACCTAACTAAGTTTAACTTGCTAGCGGAAGTGCTAGCCATCGAAAACCTCCACGTACTGGGCCCCCAGGGCTATTTGCAATTTCTCCACCTAATGGATAATGCCCGCCTAATCGTCACCGATTCTGGAGGCATTCAAGAAGAAACCACCTACTTGCAGGTACCCTGCCTGACCTTCCGCGATACCACCGAGCGGCCCATCACGGTAGAGCTGGGAACTAATATTCTGATGGCTGACCTCAACCCAGATACCGTGATGGAGGAAATAGATAATATCCTTGCGGGGCGTACCAAGCAAGGGGTGGTGCCTCCGCTATGGGACGGGCACGCCGCCGAGAGAATCCGCGAGGTTTTACTAACCGAACTTAGCTAACCTGGATGCCGAGCCTGCTCCATCCCTTACTTAAACGTTGGCCTACGGATGCCTTTTCGCGTTGCCTTTTACTGTACGTACTGCTGTTGCCGTTCGTCCGGATTGCGCTACTACCACTGGTGCAGGCGAAAATTCAACCTACCGAACTGGTGTTTCTGCTGCTATTGCCGCTTGGCTGGCTGCGGTACGGGAGCCAACTATTGCCACAAAGTCGCTGGCTTAATGTGGCCCTTCTAACGTATTTTTTAGCCAACCTATCTTCCGCGCTTTTTGCCTGGGATATTCATGCCTTGCTGGAAGCAATTGGCCGGGGCTATTTGGTCCTGCTCGCTTTGTTGGTTAGCGCCTTTGTTAAAGAGACGGGGAGAGGTTCCCTTGACCAGTTGCTACAGGTTTTTCTTTATGGTACCGTTGTGCTAGTTGCCATCACTTATCTGGGGTACTTAGCCGCCGTTCTAGGGTACGATAACAGTATGGTCCAGGTCTATGCCCAATATCCTTATCTGGGAACCGTAATGCGGGCCAAAGGCTTTACTGGTGGGGCGGGAATGCTGATCATTGTCCTACTGCTGCCGACGATCTACGCCTGGCGAAAGTGGCGGGAGGGCGTAGCGAGTGCTTGGTGGTTCGTTTTCCTTTTTCCTTTGGCTGGCCTGACGTTCTCTAAAGAAGTTTTGTTGCTAGGCTTGGGTTTAGCGTTAGTCGATCCGTGGTTTAGGCGGCGCGGCCGCGGGGTGCAAGCCCTGTTGGTAGGTACAGTGGCCGTTACCTTTTGGCTAGGCACCCACTTTATCGTTCAGGAGCGCCAAGCCGTCGCGGACTCCTCTCTGGCTGGCACCGAATACATTTCCGAGAGGCTGCTTTGGCAAGGTAGCCACTACCAAATTCTTGAGACGAGTTATAGCGCGCTGAAGAAGGCAAGCCTTGCGGTAGCGATTAAGCATCCGATTATTGGAGTCGGCCCCGGTCAATTCGGTCGTTATCTGCCCGCCGAGAAACAAGCGGGAACTTACCCGGAGCATTTGCCCAATTACGATCCGCACTCCACCTGGCTGGGGGCGCTGGCGGAAACGGGCATTATTGGTTTTTTCAGCCTGTTGTGGCTCAGTTGGTTATTCTACCAGCGTTTTGCTGGTCTAGGGTATCAGGCTAATTCCGCCAAACACGTTACAGTTTCCTCTCCAGCCGCAGGTGGTTCGGAGAGGGTTAGGGAGAAGACCTCTTCGAATGGCGCCATCCTTTCCTGTCTGGTTTTTCTCCTGCTTATACTCATCCTGTCGGTGAGTAAAGACGTTGCCAACTTCCGTTTTATCTGGTTGATTATTGGCGGCTTACTGGGAGTGTGGGAAAAGAAACGGCTACCTTTGTCACAAACTACTGACCATGGCTAAACGCGCCCTCATTACTGGGGTTACCGGACAAGACGGAGCCTACCTTTCTGAACTACTACTAGAGAAAGGGTATGAAGTACACGGCATTAAGCGTCGTGCTTCCTTGTTTAATACAGATCGTATTGATCATCTGTACCAGGACCCCCACGTCAATGATCGCAATTTCGTGTTGCACTACGGAGACTTGACGGACTCAACTAACCTGGTCCGCATTGTTCAGGAAGTACAGCCGGATGAAATCTATAACCTTGGTGCGATGAGCCACGTCAAGGTAAGTTTCGATATGCCCGAGTACGCCGCCGATGCCGACGGTATCGGTACTACTCGCTTACTGGAGGCCATCCGACTGCTAGGCTTACAGGAAAAAACTCGTTTTTACCAAGCTTCTACGTCCGAACTCTATGGTTTAGTCCAGGAGGTGCCGCAGTCGGAATCTACGCCCTTTTATCCGCGCTCTCCTTATGCAGTGGCGAAATTGTATGCCTACTGGATTACGGTTAACTACCGGGAAGCCTATGGCATGTACGCCTGTAACGGCATCCTCTTTAATCATGAATCTCCCTTACGCGGAGAAACCTTCGTGACGCGTAAGATCACCCGTGCGGTAGCCAAGATTTCCCTGGGCCTACAGGAAAAAATCTACCTAGGTAATCTCGATGCGAAACGAGACTGGGGCCACGCTAAAGACTACGTCGAAGGGATGTGGCGCATCCTCCAACAAGCGGAGCCCGACGATTTTGTGTTGGCTACTGGTGTAACTACGACCGTCCGTGATTTTGTGCGGATGAGCTTCCGTGAAGTGGGTGTCGAGCTGGAATTTCACGGACAAGGGGAAGCTGAAGTAGGGGTAGTCGCTTCCGTAGCCAATGATGATTTTCCCTTAACTGTAGGCACCGAAGTGGTGGCAGTAGACCCGCGCTACTTCCGTCCCACCGAAGTAGAATTACTAATCGGGGACCCCACCAAAGCCCAAACCAAGCTCGGCTGGAAGCACCAGTACACCCTCGCTGAGATGTGCGCCGAAATGGTCCGGATGGACATCGAGACTTTCCGCAAAGACCAACTTCTAAAGGAAGCTGGCTTTGCTGTCCGCAACCAATTTGAGTGAGTGGTTTCGGGCGGTTTGGTTCACACATCGGCTGCATCTTTTGCCGGCGCAGCCGCAAAAGATGCAGCCGATGAGGAAATCGTTGGTATTTTCATCTCCGCTCATCGGATACATCATTTCGCCTGACGCAGTCGGCGGACAGTTCATCCGAGGTGTCGGAAAAGAGAGCTAATCTGTGACAAAGACCTTATTTCTCACTCAACGTTTCTGGCCTGGCAGGGGCCCTGCGGCTCGGCGATTTGGGCATTTGGCTAAGACCTTTGGTACCGAAGGAGAGGTTTTCGTCATTCGCCTGGGGGAAGGCTCCGGCCGATTGGCCTCGGTGAAGCAAACTATTAATATTTCACGTAAAGACCTCCGATCCTTATTGGGGCAGGGGAGTGGCCCGTTACCGGCGAAGCGGAAAAAGGGCTGGTTGGTGTCGTTTCTCCTGCGGTTACGACAAGCCTTTCCCTTCGTATTATTAACGGACGACGGTGGTTTTATTTACCGGCGACGAGCTTTTTTACAGGCCTGCAAGCTCATTGAACACGAGGAAATAACGACCCTGTTTTCTTCTTTTCGGCCGTGGGCCGATCACCTGGTAGCGCGTCGGTTGCAGCGGCGTTATCCTCAATTGCGGTGGATTGCGGATTTTCGAGATCTACCCGTAGATCCGGTGCGTAAGGATATTTGGTGGCCGTCCCTCCAGACCCGTTGGGGAAGGTGGCTCGTGAAGCCGGCAACGGAGGTCTGGGTGGTATCAGAAGGGCAAAGGGAGCAGCTCTTGAGCTGGCACCCCCGCATTAGGGTGCAACGCAATGCTTTACTGCGGTTGCCCCCGTCGGAATCAGCGCCCCGTACGAAGTGCTTCACGATCGTTTATACCGGGAGCCTTTACCCGGAATTACAGACGATCCGTCCGTTGGTGAAAGCGCTTGAGCGACTCATCGGAGAAGGATTGGTGAAGGAACGAGACATCCTTTTGCAGTACCGGGGTAAGGACGTAGCGAGCTTTGCCGTCCAGGCCAGTGGCTTGCCCGCTCCTTGCCTGGACGTACAACCGACGATTGCACCTGCGGCCGCGCAAGAAATGCAAAAAAAAGCTCAACTGCTCTTGCTTTTGAATTGGTCTGCTCCTGGATATTATGGTGTCCTAACGGCTAAATTATGGGATTATCTGGCCACGGGGAGGCCTATCCTAGCGCTCTGTAATGGCCCTAAAGATCCGGAGTTGCAGCATATTGTCGAGGGCGCGGCCGCAGGTGCCGTGTTTGCGGACGAGGAGCATGATCAGTTGGAAGATTGGTTGCGCCAAGCCTACGAAACTTGGCAAAAAGGGGGATCTTTACCTTGGTCCGTAGACACCGAGGTGTTGCGGACTTACCTGCCACCAGCCAATAAGTAACGTTTGGGCGAACAAGAAAAAACCAGGCCAGTCAAGGAAGTCTACGAGCGAATTGCCGTGGTAGCGAACTCCGCCTGGAACCTCCTGAATTTTCGTGGCGGGCTGATTAAAGCGCTCGTAGCTGCTGGGCATCAGGTGGTGCTTCTTGCTCCGGAAGGGCCAGAGCGTCCGTCATTAGAAGCCATGGGAGCCGAGTTTATTCCTTTACGTCACCTCCGCCGCAAGGGGATGAATCCCCTACGAGAATTACGACTACTTCGTGAGTTTTACCGGATTTTCCACAGGGAAAATGTGACGGTATCCCTCCTATTTACCATCAAGCCCGTCATCTACGGCTCCCTGGCAGCGAGGCTGGCGAGGGCTCGAAATATCAGCACGCTGACGGGGCTTGGGTTTACCTTTATTTCTACCTCCACCACCAGTTTCATTGTTCGGGCACTCTACCGGATGGCCTTGCGTAAAGCGGATACCGTGTTCTTCCATAATCCGGATGATCTGAAACATTTTGTCGAGTCAGGGCTAGTGCGGAAAGCACAAGCCGCAGTGGTGCCGGGCTCGGGAATAGCGTTAGCCAAGTATCCACTAGCGCCCTACTCAGAAGCTATTCCCGGCCGTTTTTTATTTATCGGGCGTTTGCTGGTGGATAAAGGCCTACGGGAATTCGTAGCAGCAGCGCGTTTCGCCAAAAAGGAAAACCCCTCCTTAAGTTTTCACGTGCTTGGTCCATTTGACGCTGATAACCCGGCGGGAATTACCCCTTTAGAGTTTGACCGCTGGGTGGAGGAAGGCACCATTGTTTACGAAGGGGTAACGGACGATGTCCGCCCCCACCTACGGCGAGCGGCGGTGGTTGTTCTTCCTTCTTACCGAGAAGGTTGCCCGCGTGCCCTCCTGGAGGCGGCGGCCACTGGCCGCGCCCTGATCGGGACGGATGTACCGGGCGTACGGGAAGTAGTGGTGCCCGGAGAGAACGGTTGGCTGGTGCCGGTGCGGGATGGGGAGGCGCTGGGGCGGTGTTTTTTGAGGTTGGGGGACGTGGAGAGTTTGGTGGGGATGGCGCGCGCTGGAAGGCGAAGGGTCAATGCAGAATTCTCACTAAAAATAGTGGTAAAGAGCTACCTACAG
>JBCDGT010000250.1:0-5643 GCA_038750915.1 Bacteroidota bacterium | reverse complement strand
TTTACTTCTTCACCACTAAAAATCAAAATTATCATGAACATTACCTTTATCGGACTTGGGATTATGGGCAGCCGGATGGCTGCCAATTTACTGAAGAGTGAGGCGAAAATTAGGGTGTGGAACCGCAGCCCAGCAGCCGCCGAAGCACTCATAGCCGCTGGTGCTAACTTCGTAGCAAATGCCCGGGAAGCCGTGGCAAATGCGGACGTTGTCTTCAGCATGCTTTCTACCCCAGCAGTAGTAGAGACACTTTTCTTCGGCCCGAAAGCACTCTTGAGTGGGATGCCGAAAAAGAGTTTGTGGGTAGACTGTACTACCGTCAACCCTTCCTTCACCAAGAGGGCCCGCGCCGCTGCCTGGGAAAACAGTATCCGTTTTCTCGGAGCACCCGTGGCGGGTACGAAACCACAGGCGGAAGGCGGAGAGTTGGTATTCTTCGTAGGCGGTGCTGCTGAGGACCTAACCGAAATACAACCCTACCTTGATCTAATGGGGAAGAAAACCTTGCACCTCGGTGAGGAGGAGCAGGGGGCTGCCTTCAAAATGCTGGTTAACATCATGCTGGCCCAGTCGATGTTAATTTTCTCCGAAGCGGTTTTGCTGGGAGAAAAACTCGGGCTGGATAAAGATTTCCTGCTCAACACCCTTCCCAACTTAGTGGTCTCCGCGCCCTTCACCAAATTCAAAGCAGAGATGATCCGTACGGAGGAATACGACGTTCAGTTTCCCCTGGAGTGGATGCAAAAGGATTTGCACTTGGCGTCGGTGACTGCCTACGAAGTCGGCCAGCCGCTTTACCTAGCGAACATTGCTAAAGAGCTATTCGCTGGTGCTACTCAAGCCGGCCTAGGTCGGGAGGATTTCGCAGCTATCCATGCATATTTGAAGGGTTAGGAACTGGGAACTAGTACGGAGTGAACCAGTTCCTAGTTCCTAGCTCCCAGTATTGGGCGCGGCCGCCGGTGATAAAATCGGACAAAGGAGCAAGGAGCATAAGCAGATTTGGTGAAAGCGGCGGCTAAGCTTAAATTAGCTAACCGGTAAACTATGCCCCCCTAAACTTCTTGTTGGAATGATCCGCTTATTTTTCTCGCTTCTGTTAGGTGGCGTTGGCTCCCTTTTGCTGGCACAAAGCCCGAGTAAATTTATTCACGTTGATCAGTTTGGCTATTTTCCGGAGGCGGAAAAAGTGGCGGTGCTTTCCGACCCACAGCAAGGGATGAACGCTGGGGACTCTTTCTCCCCTGGTACCCAGCTGGAAATTAAAGATGCCACTACGAACGTAACCGTGTGGATGGGGGCACCCGTTCAGTGGAATAATGGAGCTACCCATAGCAACTCCGGTGATCGGGGCTGGTGGCTGGACTTCAGTGACTTGACGACACCTGGCGATTATTACCTACTCGACCCGGATTCTGGAGAAAGATCCGCCGAATTTGCCGTTGGTAGTGATGTGTACGACCAGCTGATGGTAGATGCTGGCAGAATCTTCTTCTATAACCGTTGTAACGCCCCTAAAACCGCCAGCCACGCCGAAGCCGGCTGGACCGACGGCCAGAACTTTACCAACCCTCTTCAGGATACGGAGTGTAGTTACGTCAATGACCGTGAAAATGCTGCGCTACGCAGGGAACTTTCCGGCGGCTGGTTTGATGCTGGAGACTATAATAAGTACGTCACCTTTGCCCACGGAGCGGTGCTGCCGCTGCTATCCGCCTACCGGGAAAGTCCGGACGCCTTCAACGACGCTTGGAACATCCCTGAATCGGGTAATGGTATTCCTGACCTCTTGGACGAAGTAAAATGGGAAGTGGACTGGATTCGGAAAATGATTAACCCCGACGGTAGCGTCATTATCAAAATGGGGAGTATTGACCACGGTGAGAATGCGCTGGCGCCGCCCAGCGCTAATCGGGATCGGCGGTATTACGGTCCTACCTGCACCTCCGCAAGTATTGCCACCGCGGGCATGTTGGCGCAGGCAGCGAAGGTATTCTCTGAGTTTTCGGCTTGGACTGATTACGCCAGTGATATTACGGACGAAGCCGAAAGCACTTTTGCCTACTGGCTCTCTCGTAGGAACGCCGGGACTCTTGAATATGATTGCGACGATGGGACTATCAAGGCGGGCGATGCTGACGTGAACGACCAAGGCCAAAAAGAAATGGCCCTGACGGCAGCGACCTACCTATTCGAACTCACGGGTAAAGCCAGCTACAACAACTACGTGCGCGATCACCTCATGGAAGCAGAGTACATGCAGAGTGGCTGGTGGGGACCCTACAAAAACGAATTCTCCACCGCCATGGTGCTTTATACTGAGCTGGAGGGCGCTCACTCCGCTACGGTTACGGCCATTCGCGACCGGATGACGCCCCACGTGCGGGACGATTGGAACGGCTTTTACGGATTCAATGAAGATGACTTATACCGGGCTTTTATGCCCGCAGCCCAATACGGTTGGGGTAGTAATAGTATTGCTAGCCGCTTTGGTAATATGAATCGGATTATGACGAAAATCGTACCAGCTCGGGAGAAAACGATGGTTCGCAAAGCCACGGGTATGTTGCATTACCTGCATGGCGTTAATCCACTTGGCTTGGTGTATTTGTCCGCAATGAACGGCCGGGGAGCGGAGCGTTCCGTTCAAGAGATCTACCATACTTGGTTTAATGACGGAACGGACTGGGATAATGCCGAAACCAGTCTTTTTGGTCCCGCTCCGGGCTTCTTGGCTGGTGGCCCCAATAAGGATTTTACCGTTTCCACCTTAACCCCTCCTCACGGCCAGCCCCCCATGAAGAGTTACCTTGATTGGAATACTGGCTGGCCCCAGAACAGCTGGGAAGTAACGGAGCCAGCCATTTACTACCAAGCCGCCTACATTCGTAATCTGGCGGCGGTGATGCAGGAAGAAATACTTTCTCCCGTTGTTTATCGCTCTCCCTTTTCCGCCCGGGCCCAGGCCAAAACAGTATTATTAGAATGGATCGTGGAAACGGAGGAAAACGCCAGTTATTACGAAGTAGAGTACCTCACCGACCGTGATGAGTGGCAACGAATCGGCCGGGTAAATGCTACGGGTGCGGAGCGGTACCGACTTATCCACGAAACACCACGGGAAGGCCTCAACGAATATCGCCTGCGCCAAACGGATCTGGATGGTAACTACGCCTATTCGGAAGTCGCTCAGGTGAGTTTCCAAGACCGATTTGGTAGTATCCGACTCTTCCCGAACCCCGCAGCAACAGGGGTTAATCTGCGATTAGAGCGTTTACCCGTTGGTGGAGAACTTAGGATGTTCGATGCCCAAGGACGGCAACTTTTTCAGACGTTCCTCCGCCAAACGCGCATTGACCTGCCTACCGCCGAGCTTCCCGCTGGCTGGTACACCGCGGAGTTGAGCCTGGGGCTGGAGGGAACCGTCTGGCAGGAAAAGTTTGTGATTAAGTAATTTGAGCCAGCGATTTTATGCGCCAGATGAACGGCGATCGGAAGCGTAATTTCAGGAACGTTGCGAAGCAAACTTTCCAAAATTCGTCTCCGAACGCCCGTTCATAAACCCTAAGCCAACCTAATATGAAAGGAGCTATTATTGGAGACATCGTCGGGAGCCGCCTGGAGCGTAGCGGACCTAAGACCACGGATTTTGACCTGTTTACGGTGGAATGCCACTACACCGACGACACCGTGCTCACGGTAGCCATTGCCGAGGCCATCCTCAAGCAAAAAGATTTTGGTGTTATGATCAAAGACTACGCTTTACGCTATCCTAATGCTGGCTACGGAGGCACCTTTCGGAAATGGATGCGGAATGAATTGGCGGATGAATACCGTAGCTGGGGCAATGGATCGGCGATGCGGGTCAGTCCTGTAGGTTGGCTTTACAATGACCTAGAAATGGTACTAGCGAAAGCCAAAGAAACCGCCTTACCTACCCACGGGCACCCGGAAGGTATCAAAGGTGCTCAGGCTATTGCCGCAGCCATCTTTTTAGCTCGCCAGGGTGGCGGGAAAGAGGATATCCGAAAGTATGTAACGGATACTTTCAGTTACAACCTCCGCCGGACGGTGGATGAAATTCGTCCGGACTACACCTTTGACGTCAGCTGCCAGGGTTCCGTACCGGAGGCCATTATTGCTTTTTTAGATTCCCGCGATTTGATTGATGCCATCCGGCTGGCCGTCTCCTTAGGGGGAGATACAGACACCCAAGCCGCTATGGCCGGAAGCATTGCAGAGGCTTTTTACGGAGGAGTCGCTCCTGAACTGGAGGAGGTGATGAATGCCTATTTACCCAAGGAGTTTATCGACGTTATTGCCACCTTCGAGCGGGTTTTACAGGTGGGGTAAATTAGGATGTTTAGGATTCGGTAAGATGTTTAGGATGAAACGATAACGACCCTAAAGACTCTGTTTGAATCCTAAACATCCTAATCTTTCATTCACCAATCATTGCACACGTTCGACGAGCTTAGTGAGCACCTGCGGCCGCGCCGTATTTTGGGAACTGGATGGCTTCGGCCTACTAGGAGCACGTAGTGCGTCCAGCTCCCAGTTCCTAGCTCCCGGCTCCTAGTTCCTCTTCGCCGGCGTATTGTAAGGTGGGTTCTTTACCTCCATTTTAGGTTTTGCCTGTAACATTTTCAGCACTTCCTGAACGGCGCGTTCTAGCTGAGGGTCTTTACCTGCGGCGAGGGACTTGGCGTCTTGGCGCACGGGGATATCCGGAGCAATCCCCTTATTTTCACCGATGTACTCGTTTTCCTCCGGGTCGAAAACGGCGTTGTCGGGGGAGGTCAAAGCGCCACCATCGACTAAGCCGTAGTGGACGGAAGATTTCACCAAACCGCCCCAGGTGGTTGCTCCAATCAGCGGCCCAGCCTTTTGGTGACGGAAGGCCCAGGGGAAGAAGTCGCCACCTGAGCCGGCTCTTTCGTTGATTAATAAGGCCTTCGGGCCGAGGATACCTGCGGGCAACCGGAAGGGTTTGCCGTTGGGCACTTCATTGGTAATGGAGGCACGCAGGGTGCGAGTCATGAGGTCGACCATGTAGTCGTCTAGGAGGCCACCACCGTTGAAGCGTTCATCGATTACGGCTCCTTCTTTATCCTGTTGGGCGAAGAAGTAGCGATTGAAGGAAACGAAACCTGGGCCACCGGTATTTGGCACCCAAACGTAGGCCAAGCGGCCGTCGGAAAGCTCATCTACCCGCCGACGATTATCTTCTACCCAGGCGCGCTGACGCAGGGCATTTTCACTCCGGATGGGCTCTACAACTTCTTCGCTATGTCCTTCGAATTCGGGCGTATCGTTCAGGTGTAGGACCGTTTGCAGGCCAATCGTACCGTCTAGTAGTTCAAAGGGGTCTTGGTCGGCAGTAAGTTCCTGACCGTTTATCCCAACGAGGTAGGTACCTTCTTTTACGTCCAGTCCGGGGCGGTCTAGCGGGCTGGAAAGACGAGGGTTCCAACTCTCCGTGGTATAAATGCGCTTAATCCGCCAGCGGCCGTTCTCTGCCACCAGGTCCGCGCCGAGCAGGCCTACGCGAGATCGATCTGTTTCTGGCATATCGCCCCCAAAGACGAAGCTGTGGCCGACGGAAAGCTCACCGTTAATCTGGTCCAATACGTATGACAAATC
>JBCDGT010000249.1:0-5650 GCA_038750915.1 Bacteroidota bacterium | reverse complement strand
TTTCAACGCCGATTACAAAATTGGCTACCTGGAGCAAGACCCTCAATTGGACGAAACGAAAACCGTGCGCCAGGTCGTCGAAGAAGCCGTACAGGAGACGGTGGACCTGATGAAAGAGTACGATGCGGTCAACCTCAAATTCGCCGAACCGATGAGCGATGATGAGATGAACGCCCTCATTGTCCGCCAAGGAGAGCTTATGGAGGAGCTCGAAAATCGGAACGCCTGGGAGTTGGACAATAAGTTGAATACGGCCCTTGATGCCCTGCGTTGTCCGCCCGATGACGCCCAGGTGAGTGTCCTTTCCGGCGGAGAACGCCGTCGGGTTGCCCTGGCCCGCCTCCTGCTAAGCAATCCGGATATTCTCCTACTTGACGAGCCGACAAACCACCTGGACGCCGAGTCTGTCCACTGGCTAGAGCAGTACCTTCAGAACTTCCCCGGTACCGTGATTGCCGTAACGCACGATCGTTATTTCCTCGATAACGTGGCTGGCTGGATCCTCGAACTGGACCGCGGCGAAGGTATACCCTGGGAAGGAAATTACTCCAGCTGGCTAGAACAGAAAGCGGATCGACTGGCCAAAGAAGAAAAGCAAGAAAGCAAGCGCCGGAAAACCCTCAAGCGCGAGCTGGAATGGATTCGTATGGCGCCCAAAGCGAAGCAGTCAAAGGGTAAAGCCCGTCTTAACGCTTACGACAAACTGGCGGGTGATGAAGGCAAAGAGCGGGAGAAGAACCTGGAAATATACATCCCACCTGGACCTCGCCTGGGGGACGTAGTCATTGAGGTAGAAAACCTCACCAAAGGCTTTGGTGATCGGCTGCTATTCGAAAACGCCACCTTCAACATCCCGAAAAATGCCATCGTGGGTATTCTGGGGCCGAACGGTGTCGGTAAATCGACTTTCTTCCGGTTACTGGTCAAAGAACACGAACCGGATAGTGGCCAGATCAAGGTTGGCGAAACCGTACAGATCAGCTACGTAGACCAGAGCCATGAGCAACTGGCTAACAAAGAACAGACCATCTACGACGTCGTCAGCCAGGGCCACGATATGATTGAGGTGGGTAGTACCCAGGTCAATGCTAGGGCCTACCTCTCTCGTTTCAATTTCGCCGGCGGCGACCAGCAAAAGAAAATAGGAATGCTCTCCGGCGGAGAGCGGAACCGCCTCCAGCTGGCCATGACCCTGCGCGAAGGTGGTAACGTGCTCCTGCTCGACGAGCCGACAAACGACATCGACATCAACACCCTCCGTGCTCTAGAAGATGCGCTCGATAGCTTTGCTGGTTGTGTGCTGGTCATCAGCCACGACCGCTGGTTCATCGACCGCCTGGCCACCCACATCCTCAGTTTTGAAGACGAAGGCCAGATCCAGTTCTTCGAAGGCAACTACTCCCAGTACGAAGCGGCCAAGAAGGAGCGGCTGGGGGACGTGACGCCGAAACGGCCGCGGTTTAAGAATGTGATTAATAGATAGGGTAGACGCATTACGTGCTGCTAGGAGCTAGGCGGGCTGCGCCCTTGCTAGGAACTAGAGAGCTTATGTCCCGTTAGAGAGTAGATTCCCTATCTTGCGAAATGCGTCATTACTACACTGTTTCGGTCCTGCTATACAATATTTTCCTGCTGACTTCCTGTAACAGTTCTACCATATCGGTAGAGGATACCGTGCAAGTCCCGCAGACCCAGTTCGCTTTAGCGGAAATCCAAGCGGCTATTTCGGAGTTAGAGGAGGACGAAAAGCTTAAGAACTTTCAGATCGAATTGCGGCTTGGAGAGGTCGAGGAGGAATTAGGCGAAGAAGGCTTTCGTATACGGACTTATGATAAGCGTGTAGAAGTAATCGGGGGCGCGGCCGCAGGTGCCATGTACGGTGGTTTAGAGTTGGCCGAGCAAATTCGCTTGTACGGACCGGAAGGGATAAAACCTGTAGAACGCAAGCCTTACCTCGACCGTAGAGGTACCAAGTTCAACATTCCCCTTGATGCTCGAACACCGAGTTATACCGATGCCAGCGACGTTGCTCAGCATAATCTCCCGGAGATGTGGAGTATGGACTTCTGGCAAGCCTATCTAGACGGACTGGCCCGCCACCGCTACAACTACGTGTCTTTGTGGAATTTGCATCCTTTTCCTTCCCTGGTGAAGGTGCCGGGCTACGAAGACGTCGCATTAGCAGATGTACACCGTTCGACGGTGGAATGGGAAGAGCATTACCACCTACACGGCACCGGCTTGGATGCCCCCGAAATTCTGGCTAAGCCCGAGATCGTAAAACGGATGACCATCCAGGAAAAGATCGAGTTCTGGCGCGCAGTGATGCGCTACGCCAAGGAGCGGAATATTGATTTCTACTTCATTACCTGGAACATCTTTACCAACGGGACCGACGGCAAATACGGCATTACCGACGCCATTGACAACGAAGTAACCAAAGACTACTTTCGCAAGAGTGTCACCCAGTGTTTCCTGACTTACTCCGACTTGGAAGGTATCGGCCTTACAACCGGAGAAAATATGCACGGGCAGCCCTTCGAAGCCAAGGAAAACTGGGCCTACGATACCTACGCAGAAGGCGTGCTGGAAGCCGCTCGCTTACTGCCCGAGCGCAAGATTACCTTCATTCACCGCCAACACCAAACGGGCGCTAAGGACATTGCCCGGAAGTTTAAAACTCTAGTTGATCATCCCAATATCGATTTCCTCTTTTGTTTCAAGTACGCCAAAGCCCACGCTTTCAGTACCACCGAACAGCCCTACCATCACGGCTTCGTCAAAGACATTCAAGGCATGAAGACCATCTGGGGGTTGCGCAACGACTCCAACTATCACTTCCGTTGGGGCGCCCCGGATTTTGTCCGGGAATTCATTGGGAACCTTCCTCACGAGGTTGCCGCTGGCATCTACTACGGTTCCGATCAGTGGGTCTGGGGCCGTGACTTCCTAAGCAAGGCGTCTTCCGGACAGCTAGACATCGAAAAACACTGGTACCACTGGTTGCTCTGGGGCCGCCTGGCCTACGACCCCGAACTTTCCAACATAAGACTTATTGCCCTACTCGGCGACCGTTTTCCGGAAGTAGATGGCGAAAGATTGTTTACAGCCTGGCAGGAGGCCTCCATGGTCTACCCTACAATAACTGCTTTTCACTGGGGACCCGTAGATTTTAAGTGGTACCCCGAAGCCTGCAAAAGTCGCCCCGGTCCCGCCCGTAACGAGACGGGCTTTCACGACGTGAACCGCTTTATCAGCCTACCACCACACCCCAATTCCGGTTTTCAGTCGATACCGGATTTTGTGGTGAATGGATCGGCTGATTCCCTTCTTAACCCATTACAAGTAGCCGGCAAAATGAGTGAATATGCCTTATCTGCTGAAAAGCTCTTAGGCGAAATAGGTCCAGTTGACGACCCGGAATTACGGGCTATTTTGGCAGACATCAAGACAATGGCACTATTGGGCCACTACTATTCCAACAAAATCCGTGGAGCCGCCTTTGTAGCGTCTTATCGAGCGACCGGGAAGGAACATGACCGAAAGGAAGCGATAGGTACATTGAGCAGTGCTAAAGGCTCCTGGCAACACTACGTAAATTCAGCCAAAGAACAATACCACAACCCCCTTTGGACCAACCGCGTCGGCCACGTTGATTGGGACCAAATAAGCGAATGGGTCGAGGAAGATATACAGATTGCTCGTAAATCTAAGCCAGGTATTGATCCTACGCTTGCTCATTAGTCGTTTGCTTGGCACCTGCGGCCGCGCCCAGATTTTGGTACTTAGTGGATGGTAATTGGTTAGCGCTAGTCTAGCAAACTATTGGCAAGTCGGCAAGCATGAAATGACTAAAAACCAATTACTAACTACCAAAAGGGCGCAGCCCGTCTATCGCCGATTCGTCGTCAACCAGAAATTAACGATGTGTTCCATGGCCGCCCGGTAGGCTTTGGGTACGGTAGGCTTACTGACGAAAGCAGTAGCGCCTAAGTTGTAGGCTCGATCAATTTCTTCTTGTTCTTCGGAGGAGGAGAACATCACGATGGGAAAAGGCGCCCGCTCGCCGGCGTCCTTGAGGGCTTTGAGTACGCCGTAACCATCGATGCGGGGCATGTGTAGATCCATGATGGCCAGACTGATACCGCGGACGGGGCGATTTTTCTTATAAAACTGTAAGAAATGAGCACCGTCCCGTAGTAGCACTACGTCGATATTCTTGTCGATCTGGCGGAGGGTCCGCTTGGCAAGAGCGGCTTCGAGGGGATCATCCTCGATTAGGAGTACACGAGAGGGTGTCATTGTCGCTTTCTGTGAATCGGTAGGTCAAAAGGTAGCACCGGAAGCTTACGTGGAGGAAACGGTGATGCTAGGTCTATTTGTTACGTAGGGATTATAATTGTTGCAAGATAAGGAAATCGGGGAGAAATAGGGGTTCTCTTTCCTATTGCACCCGGACTTTGGCCGTTGATTCGTGCTAGAGGAAGTAAATTTGGCAGCTGCTAATGATTTATTAAGCTACCTTGAAAGCAGAGAATAGTGCTGCTATCTCTCCTTGATCCGCCGTTAATCTTCGCCTTTGGAACTAAGCCGCGAATTCTTATTCTTTTTTAGCGCACTCGGAGCCTTTAACGGCTTGCTGATGAGTGCCTAACTACTGGTTTTTGCCCGACCTCGGCGGGCGGCCAACTACTTTTTAGGGGCGATGTTGGCTGCGCTCAGTATTCGAGTAGGCAAGTCAGTAGTCTTCTATTTTTATCCCGATTTAGCGCCTATTTTTCTACAGTTGGGTGTCTCCGCCTGCATTTTCGTGGGGCCTAGTCTGTACTTCTACTTTCGGGCGATCCTGGAACCAAGTGGCCGTAAGGACTGGATAGTACACTACCTTGTTTTATTCGCCATTGTTGCTATCGGTGGCTATTATTTTTCCTTTGCCGATTATCGATCGCTTTGGCAGGATCACCTCATCAAAGCCATCTATTACGTCTGGCTGGCCTACCTTCTGGGGGCCGCCTGGCTGATCCGGAAAAGCTGGCCCCGGTTGCAACGTGAGGGCGTTAAATGGAGTAGTGTTGACACCTGGCTATTGAGTATTTTTTTAGGAAACGTTATTGTTTGGTTAGCCTACAACTTTTGTTACTATACCTCTTACATCGTTGGGGCTTTGTCGTTCACTTTTTTGTTTTACCTCCTGATTTTGCTACTGTTGTTTCGCCGTAAGCGGGATTTCGTTCTTTTTCAACAGGAGGCTAAATATGGAGCTAAAAAGATACCAGCGGCGGAAGCAGCCTTATTACTGGGTAAACTAGATGGACTTATACATAAGCAGGAGTTGTTTCGCAACCCGAACCTTACCCTGCCGGAGGTGGCTGCAGAACTGAAAATTCTACCGCACCGGTTGTCACAATTACTTAATGATAATTTGGGTAAGAGCTTCCCGAATTACCTCAATGGTCTGCGCATCCAAGCGGCGGAGGAAATGCTCAAGGCTGGCTCTGAATTTGGCTTAGAGGCGATCGGCTATGCTTGTGGATTTAACGCTAAATCCACTTTTTACAGTGCCTTTAAAAGACACACCGGAACCACCCCAGCCCAGTACCGAAAGCAGTTAGAAGAGCGAGGGTAGGGGAGGTCCTAATTTATAAATTAG
>JBCDGT010000248.1:0-5682 GCA_038750915.1 Bacteroidota bacterium | reverse complement strand
CGTTGTTGAAATCGCTGATCAGAGCCTTACCCGAGACCGAACCCATAAGGCTAAAATTTATGCTGAGGCTGGTCTACCGGAATATTGGATCATGAATTTAAGAGATGCTCGTATTGAAGTCTACTTGAATCCTGACGCGGACACCCAAGTCTATGAATCTGTTCAATTTTACCGAAATGGTGAAACTTTCACCAGCCCCTTTGCCGGAGACATTACCGTAGCCGACCTACTACCCACCCAATAAAAAGCCCACCGCTCGGTGCTGAGAACCGACGAGCCAAAAAGTTTGGCAGGACCAAGCGATGGCTTACCGCTCGTAAATGTGGTCAGTTCTAGCACCATTTGGTGGGCGTAATAGGGCTGATGATTATTTCCGGACCGTCGTGCCGGTGTGTACTAATCTCATACTGCTATATTAGTCCTTCGGCAGTATAAACGCGACTTTGGTCGATTAACCAAGAAGAAAACACGACGAATACACTTGCCTGAGCTTATACATGAAAACGAGGCTGATCTCAGTAGAATTGGTGAAATCCACCACCGTAAAACCGGCCAACAACTAGCTTGCTATCCACCCATAAATCGCCTTGGTTGCGGGCAAATACTCTGCACATGGAAGACCGCAACATTAGGGATATCCCAAGGCTTTACCCAGACATTCTAAAAAAATCGGTGGAAATAGGTTTCACCATGCCGTCGGACCGATACATCGGTACGCTTTTGAAAACATTGATCAGCAGCAAACCCGGTGGGAACTTCTTGGAACTCGGTACGGGCATCGGCCTGTCTCTCGCTTGGATGATCGATGGCCTGCGGGGAGAAGAAGCTAGCTTAATTTCCGTCGACAACGACCCGCAGCTCACCGATATCGCCCGCAGCTTCTTTAACCAAGAAGACCGTCTTCAGCTTATCTGCCAAGACGGAACGGAATGGATCAATATCTACTCAGGTCCCGATTTTGACCTCGTCTTCGCCGATGCCTGGCCGGGCAAATACAGTGAGACGGAAGACATCCTTAGTAAAATTAAAGTTGGAGGGTACTACGTCATTGATGACATGAACCTTCAGCCCAACTGGCCAGAAGGACATTCAGATAAAGTAGCCTGGTTGGTAAATTACCTAGCAGCTCGGGAGGATTTCGTGATCACGAAGATGAATTGGAGTACGGGGGTGATACTAGCTACAAAGGTAGCCTAATTAGAAGTACTACACATTAAACCTAAAGTGCATCACGTCCCCGTCCTGCACTACATATTCCTTGCCTTCTATACCCAGCTTACCGTTGTCGCGGGCGCCGGCTTCAGAGCCATACTCAACGTAGTCGGCGTAGTGGATGACCTCGGCGCGGATGAAGCCTTTTTCGAAGTCGGTGTGGATAACACCGGCCGCTCCGGGGGCTTTGGTCCCTTCGGTGATGGTCCAGGCGCGTACCTCTTTCTCTCCCGCGGTGAAGTACGTAAGGAGGTTGAGCAGCTTATAGCTGGCCCGGATCACCCGGTTAACGCCAGGTTCTTCCAGTCCCATTTCTTCCAGGAACATGTCCCGTTCTTCCTTGGTATCCAATTCAGCGATTTCTGCTTCGATTTGGGCGGAAATCAAAATTACTTCTGCTTTCTCTTCGGCTACCGCGGTGGCAAAAGCTTTAGTATGTTCGTTGCCGGCGGGGAAACTGTCTTCATCGACATTACAGACGTAAAGAATAGGCTTAGCCGTAAGTAGCATCAAGCTATCGACAATCTCCTGGCCTTCTTCACTCGTCTCGAAACTCCGAGCGGGTTTTTCACTTTCCAAGTGGGCCAACAAAGCCTCACCGATTTCAACGATTTTTTTGCTCTCCTTATCCCCACTTTTGGCCGTACGGCGGAATTTATCGACCCGCTTCTCTACCGTTTCCAGGTCTTTCAGGATCAGTTCGGTATCAATGATCATCTTATCGCGGGCCGGGTCGACGGAGCCATCAACGTGGACTACATTATCGTCATCAAAACAACGAACTACGTGAATAATGGCGTCCGTTTCGCGGATGTTGCCGAGGAACTGGTTCCCCAAACCTTCCCCTTTACTAGCCCCCTTGATCAAGCCAGCAATGTCGACAATATCAACCGTAGTAGGAATCACTTTCTGCGGATTAACTAGCTCTTCCAATTTATCCAGACGGGGGTCCGGGACAGTGATCACGCCGATATTAGGCTCCTTAGTAGCAAAAGGATAATTCGCCGCCAGCGCCTTGGCGGAGGTCAGGGCGTTGAAGAGAGTGGATTTACCGACGTTAGGAAGGCCTACGATGCCGCACTTGAGAGCCATTCGAAATGAATATTTTTGATTTAATGTTGGTGATAAGGCATTTTCGCCTTCACAAACAGGGCGCAAAAGTACGGTATTTACACTACATTTTTTGGGCGCGGCCGCAGGTGCAAGGAACGGCTTATGCTCACTCCGTGAGCGAAGCGTAGGCTAAGGGGCTACTGCCCCGTACGTGTGAAATTATGCTAGACAAGGCAAGAGCTCAAGGCCACACTACTAGGCATTTTTAGCGTCAATTTCTCTCCAGCGTAGCGAGTTCGCTTCGCGGCTGCCCTGCGGCGGTGGAGAGGTTCGTTGCACGGCTACCTCCGACGGTAAGAAAGGGAAAAGCAAAATGTCTAGCAGTTTGGCTATAGACTCATACATATTCATCTTCGTAGGGATCAAGAGCTTCTAATACAGGCCGGTAGGTCTTACGGAAAACTGCCTCGGTCGTACCAAAAGAGATCCCTGCCAGTGCCCCGGCGAAGCCGAGAAAAGCACCAGTAAACCAGGGCACCTGCTCCGGCAAGCCTGCGGAAGTAAATAGTAAGTACAAGCCTCCGATTAGGGTCGAAAGCTGGAGTAGCATCCCAATTCGAAAATTCCTCAGGCGCTTACGGACCAGCTGCTGACTTTGCCGTAAAAAGTCACTCGATGGTTGATCTAGGGCAAAAGTGTTCGTAGGGATACGAACAGAATACCCTGCCGCTACCAAACACCAACCACTGAAGATGACCAAGATCACTCCAACTACTCCTAAAACGGAGGCAAAAGCACCCATTGCGTTATAGGCAACGCCCAGGCCACCAGAAATCAGGGTAACCATTAGGAAAGTCCAGGGCCGCCAGTACTCTCTTTGTCGCTCCTCCGCTACAAAGTCGGCTTGGACCTCTTCTAGGGAGGTGAAAAACTCGAGGTTGGAAGGTGCTTTTTCCGGCCAGGGGGTACTGGCCGTTTTCCAAATATGTTGCCATTCGTTCATGCTATACTTGTTTTAAGCAGGCTACGTAATTTATTTTTCGCTCGATACAGAATCACCCCAACGTTATTTTCCGTTTGTCCGAGGACTTCGCCAATTTCCCGGTGAGAGAGTTCTTCTAGGTGCAGGATCACTGCCGCTCGCTGTTGCCGAGGTAATTGTTTGATCGCTAACCGCAGGGCTGCAATTTGCTCCTTCTCCTCGGAGGGAGCCTGTTCAATAGCCTGGTGGTCAGATCGCAAGGCGGTAGTTTCCAGTCGCCGCTTACGCCGGTGCATCAAACAAGTGTTTACTGCTACCCGGTAGAGCCAGGTGCTGAATTTGGCTTCCCCACGAAACTGATCCAGTCGCCGCCAGAGTTGGAGAAAGACCTCTTGACTGAGGTCGGCAGCCTCCTCCGGAGTATCCGCAAAACCAAGGCACAGTTTGTACACGGGCTCTCGGTATTGGTCCACGATGTATTCAATGGTGGGGTTCATTACCCCTTAAGATGCAGGGTAACGACCTTTTCTTACACTTTACCAATCTTTTTTTAGGCCGAGGGGCTCCTGATCCAACTTGGAAACATCACAAAGTCAGGACGGGAGCCCCTCTGCCATTTCTTGGCTAATTAATCTTGTTCCTTGCACCTGCGGCAGCGCAAAAAAATTAATAGCCCGGGCCTTTGGGTTGTAATAGCTCCGCCCAAAAGTGCTGTAAAATAGCCGGTTCGAGAAAGGCTGAAAGTACTACGTAGACTACCAAGCCAAAAATAGCTCCCCAGAGGTGAGCGTTATGGCCAATGTTCGTTCCACCCCGCTTGTCGGCATAATGACTGTACGCAATGTAACCAAAGCCCAGTAAAATGGCTGGTAGTGGAGGGAAAACAAACCAATTCCAGGGAGCAAACATGATGTAAGGCCACATCACGGCCGCTACGGCTCCAGAAGCACCAAGTGCAGAATAACCAGGATTATCCTGGTTACGCATATACACCACAAAGCTAGAAGCCGCAATAGCTGCTAAGTAAAACAGGAGGTAAGCAACGTTACCAAAAGTAGCCCCAAAAAGATATTGAAAACCAACCTCTGCTGATTTCCCAAAAATGTACAGAGCGTACATATTAAAAATCAAGTGCATGAAGTCTGCGTGGATAAATCCATGTGAAAGGAAGCGATAGGTCTCTCCTCTTTCTTTAACTGCACTAGGAATAAAAAGCATTTTCGACCGCAGCTCCGGGTTATTGAAGGCTTGCCAGGATACTAGAGCGGTAATGATGATGATAATGATGGTCATGTCAGCGAAGGTAGTAAGTGCAGGTAAAACGCGTAACATTGCTCCTCAGTGGAAGGCAGGTGAAAATAATTTTGCTTACCTACCTTCGGCCAGCAAAAACGACTACTTATGAGCACCACCCAAGCGGGCATGATCCACACCGTCTATTTCTGGCTTACTCCCGGTCTTAGTGAAGCCGACCGCACCGATTTTGTCCGTGGTGCCGAAGCACTGGCTACCGCCCCTACTGTCCTCCAATTCTACGGTGGCAGCCCCGTTGCCACTACTCCCCGCGACGTCACGGACCACAGTTTCGACTACTGCATCCACCTGTTCTTTGCCGACGTAGCCGCCCACGAAGCCTACCAAATCGACCCTATCCACCTCAAGTTTGTAGACGAACAGGCCCATAAGTTCAGAACGGTGAAGGTGCTGGACAATTTGGTGTAGGACAGGCCACCTACCTTCCGCGCGAGGGGATGGAACGCGAGGGGATGCGCAACTTCCTCGCCGTGCGGCGGGGTTGCTGACCCCTCGCTAAGGGAGAAGACCACTTCGTGGTCACTTCATCAGTATCCCTGGTACTGGTTGCGAAGCAACCTTACCGGCTAGCCAGGGGTCAGTGAAGGCGGTAGCCTGAGTGCAGCCCCTGGCCTTTTTTGTTACCTTGCCCCAAAATTTCCAAAATGATTAAGACAAGTCACTTCTTCCCCGTTTTGCTCATCAGCCTATTCTCTATCACCGCTTGCCAGCAGCAAGAAGTGGAAGAAACCAAGGAGGTAGAACTCGTCCGTGAAATCGATCCTGACGCTGAGCCGGTTTTAATTCATACTGTCTACTTCTGGTTAAATGACGATGTCGACGAAGTCGCTGCCAAAAGTTTTGAAGAAGGGGTTTGGAGCCTGGAAGAAATTCCTTCCGTCAAACGAATGTTTGTGGGTCCTGCCGCAAGTACTCCTTCGCGTGATGTGGTAGATAATTCCTTCGACTACGCCCTCATCGTCTGGTTTGACGACGTAGCTGGCCACGATATTTACCAAGAACACCCGATTCACCTCAAGTTCGTGGAAGAACAGGGAGCGAAGTTTAAAAAGGTACAGGTACATGATAACGTGCTACAGGACTAGGAGCTGGGAGCTGGGAGCTGGGAGCTGGGAGCTGGG
>JBCDGT010000247.1:0-5689 GCA_038750915.1 Bacteroidota bacterium | reverse complement strand
GTAAATGCCTGGTATAATGCCCCTCACCGCGCTAACGTATTCGAGATCGGAAGCACCTACGGCATTACTATCGGGCTCCGGCATAAAGTGGGTCGCCACCTACAACTATCTCTACTCGCTAATGATATTTTTGATACGGCCAGCCTCCGGTTTCTGGCTTCGGAGGTGAACGGTGTCCGGTCGGTCTACGGACAGAACTACGCCTTGCGTTACGTACGCTTTACGGCGGCTTACCAGTTTGGCAACGAAGATATTAACGTGCGAGAAAGAGGATTCGGAAATGATGGGGTAAGGCGACGGAGTAACTGATGTTTAATAACAGTGCTCGCACTCACCGAGTGCAAGTAATATCATCCAGCACACCTGCGTTTGGCGAACGCAGCGACCGGTAATAACCGTATTTTTGGGCCATGTCCTTCTCTGAGTCTGATCTGCAAAAAATTTTCCACCGCTTTGTTAATGATGACATTACCACCATCAAAGCCCTGCCCGGTGAAATTGACCTGAATTATCGGGTTACTACGGCTTCTGCGGATACCTATACCATCAAAATATCTCAGCCAGGAGCTGACTTATCCCCTATCCAATTCGAAGCTGCCGTTATGCGGCACCTGGCGACCAAACAGTTACCTTTCGTTACCCCGCAGCCAATTGGAGAAATTACCGAAGGTCCGGAAGGGCGCTTAATCCGTTTGCAAAGCTGGGTGGAAGGACGGATGCTGAACGAGGCTAATCCGATAACGAAAGAGCAGCGGCAGCGATGGGGAGTTACCCTGGGCCAGTTAAGTAAGGCTTTGCAGGATTTCGACCATCCGGCTGCACCGACCAGCTATAAATGGAACCCAAGTGAGACACTGATGTCCCGCCCATTAGCAAGATATATGACTCAGGAGCAGCGGGAACTATCGGAGGTTTTCTGGGATCGCTTTGAGCAGGTAGCGCTGCCGAAGCTTGGAGCACTCCGACAATCTATCAACTACAACGATGGACATGCCGAAAATCTCTTGCTAGATTCCTCAGGTAATATCGGCGGATTAATCGATTTCGGTGACGCCATGCGAACCCAAACCATTAATGAGCTGGCCATTGGTTGTGCCTACGCTGGTATGCACGTTCCTGACCCCATCGGCGCGATGCGGGAGGTAGTAGGTGGTTACCACGCAGTATTTCCGCTGGAGGAGATAGAGCTACCAATGCTTTTTCACCTTATCATTGGCCGCCTACTAATTACCGTTGCCACGGCGGCAGACAACGCCGTGAAGGAACCAGAGAATGTTTATTTGCAGGTATCTGCTGCTCCTGCGTGGGCACTACTGGAAAAACTACGCTCAGTAGCTCCGGCCTTTGCCGAGGCCATGTTCCGCTCGGTGAGTTTACCGATAAATCCTATAGTCTTTAGTGCTCCCCACCCGGTGGTTTCATTAGCGAGTAAGTCCTTACACGCCATGGATCTCAGTGTTGGCAGTTTGGAATTGGGCCATTATCAAAACTACGAAGAGTTGCCACTTTTCAGCCGCCATGTCCAGCGCTTACTGGAAGACCAGGAAGCGGATTTTGGCATTGGTGGCTACGGCGAAACCCGCCCCGTGTACACCACTGATGCTTACGAGACGGAAGGAAATTACGGCCCTCGCTGGCGAACGGTTCACTTAGGGCTCGATGTTTGGGGGCCAGTTGGTACCACAGTCTATGCGCCCTACTCTGGGATTGTTCATAGCCTAGCTTACGACCCTAACCCAGGAAGTTACGGCGCTACTTTGATCTTGGAGCATACGGGAGAGCAGGGTAAATTTTTCACACTTTACGGGCATTTGTCCAAAGCTTCCCTCACAAAATGGGGCGCCGGAGCGCCGGTGCAAAAAGGAGACAAAATAGCCGAGTTCGGCCCCGAGGCGGAGAACGGCGGTTGGCCACCCCACCTTCATTTTCAGGTGATGCGAGACATGCTCGGTAACGAGGGGGATTTTCCTGGAGTTGCCTACCCGGAAGAAGCTGCTGCTTGGTTATCACTCTGCCCTAATCCGGCTCCCTTTTTCCCAACTTGGTCGTCGGCCGAAATACGTTCTTCCGCTGACCAGCTTCCCCTCAGAGGCCTCCTGTCCCGCCGAAAAGCAAAACTCGGCTATGGTCTTTCGGTTAGTTACGCCCAGCCTTTACACATTGTCCGGGGTGTTCGGCAATACCTCTATGATACTAGTGGTCGTCGGTACCTAGATACGGTCAACAATGTAGCCCACGTCGGTCATGAACACCCGGCGGTAGTCGCGGCCGCCCAGCGGCAAATGGCCGTACTGAATACCAACAGTCGGTACCTCCACGATGGCATTCTTACCTTCGCCGAAGAGCTTATGGCTACCCTACCGCCGGAGCTTTCAGTAGTACACTTCGTCAATTCTGGAAGTGAAGCCAACGAGTTGGCGCTACGCATGTGCGAACAATGGTCGGGTACCCGAAACATGCTTGCCGTCGAGATTGGTTACCACGGTAATACCGGCCGTACCATTGACGTCAGCAGCTACAAATTCGACGGGAAGGGGGGCCACGGCGCGCCACCCCAGACCACCATCGTACCCATGCCCGACACATTTCGTGGCCTTCATCAGGATGCTACAACTGCTGGCACCCATTATGCCAACTACGTGCGCAAAGCCCTGCTAAAAGCCGAAACTACGGGCAGGTTCTACGGAGGCTTCATTTGCGAATCCATCCTGAGTTGTGGTGGACAAATCGTGCTACCGGAGGGCTACCTAAAGGAAGTCTATACCGCAGTCCGCCAACAAGGTGGACTTTGCATCTCAGACGAAGTACAGGTGGGCCTAGGACGGGTAGGCAAACATTGGTGGGGCTTCGAACTTCAAGGAGTCGTTCCGGATATTATTACTATCGGCAAACCTTTGGGTAATGGGCATCCCCTGGGTGCAGTCGTCTGTACCCCAGAAGTAGCCGCCCGCTTTGCCAACGGCATGGAATACTTCAACACCTTTGGTGGCAATCCCGTAAGCTGCGCCGTGGGCCGGGCTGTACTCCGGGTTGTCAAATGGGAAGGCCTCCGCGAACAAGCATCCGCAACTGGTAATTACCTAAAAAAAATCCTGAACCAATTAGCGCGCGAACACTCCATTATTGGGGACGTCCGGGGAGAAGGTTTATTTCTGGGATTTGAATTGGTTCGTCCCTCCATTACACCGGCTGCCGAGCAAATGGATCCGACTAGAGGCGGCTACCATTCCGCAAGTCTGGAAGCGGCCTACCTCAAGAACAGAATGCGTGAACTCGGTTTCCTGATGAGTACGGACGGACCGGACGAAAACGTGATCAAAATCAAACCCCCAATGTGTTTTAGTAAGGCCAATGCCGATCAACTTATCCATTACCTTGATCGGGTACTACGAGAAGACATCGACTAAAGAACTCTCTGAGCGCGCCCACTAAAAATCAAGGGATTAGAATGCTTAGAATTTGGTAGAATATTTATGATGTATCACGTATTCTAAACATTCTACCCAATCCTAATCATCCTAATCAATTAGTGCCGCCAAGTTTACTTGTTCCGTCAACGGGCCTACCGTGCCCAATTTACGTTCTGCCATACCCCGGCCGGCGCGGGCGCATTCCTCCCAGCCGTAGCCCCCCAGGTGTGCGGAGAGGAAACCCGACCAAAAAGCGTCTCCAGCTCCGGTAGTATCTTTTACTTCCACGGGCCGCACGGCTAGATGAAAATCCGCTCCATCACCCAGTACATAACAGCCTTCCTCTCCTAGAGTAAGGCAAACGAGCTTAGCTCCTAAATCAAGGATTCTTTTTGCCGCTCTACGCGGGTCTCTAACCTGCGCTTCGAATAGGCGAGCGTAATCCACTTCACTAAACTTCAGCAGGGGAGCTATTTGGCAAACATCCTGAAGTACTGACCGACCGACTGCTCGGTCATTTCCCCAGATTTTATCAGCGTAGTTGTAGTCTAAGGTTACCGTTCCTCCTGCTTTGGCCACCCGCTTTAGGGCAGCCAGAATAGCGGAGCGAGCAGGCTCTCGACTGAGCGCAAATGCCGTAGTATGCGCGATCTTAGCCTTAGTCACGAAGTCTCCCGCCAATTGCTCGCTGGTAAGGTGGCGATCAGCTGAACGGTAAGCCTCGAAGTCGGAGACCGCCTTGGATTTGGTGACAAGAATGAGGGTCGTCGGATCAGAGTGACGGTAAATCAAACGGGTATCCACTCCAGCCTGGGCAACCGCTTCGGTGAGCAACGCCCCGGCGTCGTCCTGCCCCACCGTAGCTGCCAATGCTACCCTGCGACCTAGGCGCGCAGCATTCATCGCCAGGTTAGCGGGGCTTCCGCCAGGAAGACGTTGGTAGCGATTAGCAGAACGAAAATCAGCGGCGTAGTCAGTGCTGATCAAGTCCATTAGTAGTTCCCCAATACAAAGTAATTCAGGAGGTGGAGTCATGAGTAAATACTTATGCGGACAAGATAAATGGTCAACGCTAAAGAAAGAGACTTTCGCCAGCGACACTGCTGCTAAATCACTTCTTAGCACCCGCGACTGCGCAAAAATTAAAAACTTGGTACTGTCCCGGACCAAAGAGGACAGAACAATTGCCCCCGGACCGTACTTTAGCAACTGTAACAGTACGTAAACATCATGAAAGCTACCCCAAAAAGAACGGATAAACTACACCGATTACAAACCCAAACCTTTGATTTAGTGGTCATTGGCGGCGGCATCACCGGAGCGGGAGTAGCCTTAGATGCAGCTAGTAGAGGGCTAAATGTTGCCCTCGTCGAACGCTATGATTTTGCCTCCGGCACCAGCTCAAAATCGACCAAACTCATCCACGGCGGGCTGCGGTATCTAAAAAATTTAGAAATCGGCTTAGTGCGTGAAGTAGGACTAGAACGTGCCGTAGTGCACGAACTGGCTCCCCACTTAGTCCGCCCAGAAAAGATGCTGCTTCCTTTAGTGGAAGGTGGCTCCCTCGGCAAGCTTTCCACGAGTATGGCCCTGTGGGTATACGACTTCCTGGCTGACGTGGAAGGAGACGATAAGCGTGTGATGCTTACCAAGGAAGAAACCGTTGAATATGAACCTTTAGTTAGGACCGACATTCTCAAAGGTGGCGGTTTTTACGCGGAATACCGCACTGACGATGCCCGCCTCACCATCGAAAACATCAAGACGGCCGAAAAGCACGGCGCCACGGCCATTAACTACGTGGAAGCCACCGACTTCACCTACGATAATGCCGGTAAAATCGATGGGGTAATCGCTAAGGACAGTTTCTCCGGCGAAAGTTTGACCATCAAGACCAAGCACGTCATCAGCTGCACTGGCCCCTGGGTAGACGACCTGCGGAAGGTAGATAAGAGTATGACCAACCGGGGGGTCTTCCTTTCTAAAGGGGTCCATATTGTGGTTGATCGCCAAAGACTACCGCTGCAAAACGCCGTTTACTTCGACGTGCCGGATGGCCGGATGCTTTTCGCTATTCCCCGCTTGCGGTGCACCTACATCGGCACCACCGACACTCCTTATAAAGGCGACCCCAACGCCATTCCTACTTATAAAGAGGATGTCGAATACTTACTCAACGGGGTAAACATGATTTTCCCTACGGTTAACCTAAACATCGACGACGTAGAGTCCAGCTGGGCCGGTGTACGACCATTGATCTTCGAAGAAGGTAAATCCGC
>JBCDGT010000246.1:0-5694 GCA_038750915.1 Bacteroidota bacterium | reverse complement strand
GATTGGGGTTGGTGGGCGTGTAGCCATCGGGGGCGTAGCCCCCAGTGAGGACAAAACGAATCCCGCCATCAGGGACCTTATTACGCACGATCAGCTGGTGGACGGCTTCGCGTAATTCTTCCCGACTGGCGGGCATGTCTAGGTCCAGCAACTTGGCGCTGCGGAAGAAACGGTCGAGGTGATCTTCGATGAAGCGTGGCTTACCGTTGGCGTAGCGGAAATAGTCGAAGATGCCGAAGCCCCGTAGGATAGCTAGGTCGGCTACGTTGAGGGCTGCTTCTGCTTTGGGGACGTACTGTCCGTTAAGGTATACGATGGGAAACATGGGCTAGTGGTTTTTCGATGGCGGAAAGTAATTCTTGGAGGGCCTTACGGTCTTGGGCTACCATACGTTCCAGTTTACGGTTTTGCCACCACCATTGTATACTTTCCAGTTGGCGGAGGCTCCAATTCGTTAAGAAGATCGAGGAAAGTAACCAGACTTTTAGGGGCCAGGAAAGGAGAAATAAAGCAAAGGGATAGAGTAATAGAGTGCCGCCGGTAATAACCGCAAAACGGACGGGGCTGTAAAATTCAATGTGTCGCGGTCGGCTGGCGCCAATGTATTCTCCCAGGCCCCACAGCGGTAGCTGGGGGAGCAGGAGCAGAAGGGATAGCCAGGCTTTTGCCCACTGGAACCGACTCTTTTTTACGTGTTTTTTGGTCTGGCCTAGCAGCACCCCAATGGGGAGCTTATGGGCTTTAAGGCGGTTGAATAGGCGTAGTAACGGTGGATCTTCGGTTGGCGTATTGGTCGCAATTTCAAGCTCACGGTTCAATTGATGCCCATTGTTTGTAATTCCTTGAGGAATAGGGTGTAAAGCCCGGTCGAATGCAAGTAATGATTCGCCAATGTCTGCTACGTCCCGATTAGGAAATTGTACCACTAGTGGACTTAGGCGCGAACGCAGGTGCTGGGTGAGGCTTTTGATGGCAGCGGCTTCTCCTTGCCGGTAGGCTTTGAGGTAGTCGGAGGCTAGAATAGGTTTCCCACAGCGGATCATAACCGTAGAGCGAACCTCAGCGGCGTGAGTGAAGTTGATCCCAACGGGCACTATATAGACTTCTTGAAGAGTAGCGTCTTGATCGAGTGCGCCCAAGGCAATGCGGGCGGTACCCTTGCGCAAGGGGCGGAGTGCCTTTTCGTGGATGCACCGTCCTTCGGCCATAATCATAATGGCTTGCTTGCGGCTTAGGGCCCGAAAGCAAGCTTCGAAGGTGGAAAAATTTTCCTTGAGGCGTTCGTACCCACCGTCTTCAAGCCGAAACACCGGTAGGATGTTGACCGCCGCTAGCAGCTGGTTATAAAAGGTGTTGACGAAAACACTACCCCTAGCTAAAAAATGAAGGGCTCTAGGTTGAAAGCACGCCAGAATACAAGGTTCGATAAATCCGGTAGGATGATTGGCAGCCAGGATGACTGGCGCATCTTGAGGGATGTTCTCCAGCCCACTTACGTCAATATTGCGGTAGTAGTAGGAAAGCACGTAGCGGGCAACGGGGCGGACGAGATAGTAAATCATCTTGCGGCGCAAGATAGAACCGTCTTGATAATAGGGGGTAAGAAATTTCCTTGCTTCCTTTCACCAAGCTTTGCACCTGCGGCTGCGCCCTCTTATACAATGGCATAGTCGTGTCGAGCATTTGGACGCCGAAATTTGGTTTGATCGCTCGACGCAACTTGATTTTGCGATAGCCCTGTGGTGACCGCCAACCAAGTGTAGAAAATACCGTTATCCCCCCATGCGCATTCTCTATTTTCTTCTGTTGAGTTCTTTTTTTATTCTGATTGCCTGTGGTAAAACGGACCACGTTCAGGGACATAATCTTTACGATCAGCACTGCGCGAATTGTCATATGGAAGAAGGGGAGGGGCTGCGTCAACTAATCCCACCACTGGCTGGTGCTGACTACTTACGGGAGAACCCACGAGAGGTGGTACGGGGTATTCGTTACGGCATGGACGGGCCCGTAATTGTCAACGGTGTTACCTACAATCAGCCTATGCCAGGGAACGACGAATTATCGGAATTTCAGATCGTCAATATCGTCAACTACCTCAATCAGGCTTGGGGAAATGATTATGGTACAATCACCGTAATAGAAGCCCGGAAATGGCTTGCGGAGAAGGAATAGGACCCAAAAGCAGAATAGCGGCCGGGCGACGTGCGCTTATTCCGTGTTAAAGGGTAGGGCAGGGAGTTGGTAAAATTCGTACTTTGGCCGCATGAATACCAGCTCCCTGAAACCTAAAATGCGGAGGCTAATGATGAATAAAGGTCTGCTCTTGTCTTTACTCTGCCTGTTCGGCAGCGTGTCTTCACTTTTTGCCCAACAACCCATTAGCCTTGCAGCGGATCCTTCCGTGGCGGAGGTAGCCGCTGCTTTGGACGGCCCGCAAGCCCGGATTTCTAATGTTACCCTCAACTGCCCCCAAGGGGCTTACGCCCTCTTTGACGGGGATGCTACCGACTTAGGGCAAAACCTTGGCGTTCTACTGACTACGGGTTCGGCACTTAACGCAATCGGCCCTAACGTTGACCCTTCTCTGGGGAATGACCCAGTACCAGAAACCTTCCCGGGTGATGCCGATCTCGATGCGCTCAGTGTTCTCTTTGGAGAAAACGCCAGCTCGCTCGATGCTTGTGTGATTGAAATGGATGTGGTCTCCGAAACCGACGAACTGGTGTTCGATTATACCTTCGGCTCGGATGAATACCCGGAGTTTGCCAATAATCCCGATCGATTCAATGACATTTTCGCTTTATTGATCAGTGGTCCTGGTATTACGGGAGACCCTGGTTTGAACGGCCAGCAAAACATTGCGGTGTTGCCAAATGCCGCGGAGACGGTCGTGCAGATCGATAGTGTCAATGGCAGCTTTAATTCCGCCTTTTTTCGGGACAATACCAATGGCCTGAGCTTAGAGTACGACGGTTTGACCACCGCTGGTGGTGGTGTTGCTCTACAAGCACGGGCCGCTGTGCAGGCCTGTGCTACCTACCATCTTAAACTGGCTATTGCTGATCGGGGAGATGAGCTTTTCGATTCCGGGGTATTCGTTTCAGCGGTGTGTGGTGGATTTCCGGACCTAGGTCTTGGCCTTGCTTCCGGCGTCGATTATCTGCTCGAAGGCTGTAGCCTTACCCCTGACTCTTTGATCATCAACTACGAAAATGAAAAAGCTACCCCACAAACTTACGGTGTAACCGTGGGCGGTTCGGCTACTTTAGGAACTGACTACAGCTTACCAGGTCTTGGCACAGAGGTGATCTTCACTCCAGGAGTAAATCGTATTGCCATTCCGATCATCGTGGTGGAGGACGCCATCGACGAAACGGAAGAAACGATTGAACTTAGCTTTACACTCGACTCAGGTTGCGGTCCTACGAGTACGGTTTCCTCGTTAAACATTCGCCTGCGGGATGGTTTGGATTTAGACGTAGTTAACGTTGGCGCAGGTAACGAAATCTTTTACTGCGCAGGAGGGGCTATCTCTCTTACCGCCTCCGGAGCGGATGCTTACAATTGGGATGTCACTAATGCTCAAGTAGATGGGGGAGGAGAAACGGTAACCATTACGCCTACTGACGATGGTGTCCTTACTTTAACCGGGACGGTCGGGAGCTGCTCAGAAGACTTAGTTTATGACCTATTGGCCAGCAACGCTACGGTAGAAATCGCTAATCCTGATACCATTAATATTTGTCTTGGTGATACGGTATTACTGGAGCAGACCAATAACGTAAATGACCAGAACCTTACGTGGCGCCCAGCAATGGATTTCCTAGATCCGGTTACTACTCCCAATCCACGGGTAGTTCCTTCGGTATCCCGCTATTACGCGGTGTCCGTTGGCCCGGAAGGTGGATGTGCCGCCCAAGATAGTGTGTACATCGACGTTGATCGCTTCGTAGTTCCAGAGCTTATCTCCGATACGGTCCACTGTGGAAGCACGCCCCTGCAACTGATCGTTGATCGGATTGAGGATGTCGGCAATACGGTCTACGACTGGAGCCCCGGTGACCTTCTAAACGATTCTACGGATGTAAACAGTGTTCTATTGATTAGTGGCCTGGCTGATACCCTTTTTACGCTTGTGTCTAGTGCAGCAAACGGAGCTTGCACGGATACCCAGACGGTACGCATTGAAGTAACCCTCTCTTCCCTGGAGCTGAACGGTGGAGCGGATACGGTCTTTCGCTGTAATACGGATGGTCCCTTTGAACTTACTGCCGCGACGATGCCCGGCGGCGGAGCTAACATCAGTTGGCGGCCAACCACTGGCGCACAGTCGCCACCAACGGGCCAGTCTTATATGGTCGATCCTCCCGGAAACGTAACCTACTACGCCGAAGCCATTATTAACGGTTGTCCGCAGATCGACTCCGTAGCAGTTCGTACGGACTCACTACCGGTAGATTTAAGCTTTACCGTAGACCCAGTTAAAGACCCTTACTGCCAGGGCGATACCTTCACGATTCAATCACCTACCTATGATGTTGGTGACTTTCCCCTAATTACCCACGAATGGGCAGTTGCCCCCGGGCTAGCTAGCCCGGATGATCTGTATAATGCAGTGGTCTTTGCTTCAGATTCTGCATTGTTTACCAGAGTTACCGTAAACGGTGCTTGTCGGGACTCTATCTTCGAACAGATTAATGTCGTGACACCCCCAACCCTGATTTTTGAACCGGCCGACCCGGTAGTCTGCCCCGGTGAAGAGTTGCAAATCAACGTAAGTTTTGATCCCAGCGGCCCCTCTGGAACCTTGGAGTGGGAAGACCCCAATGGGACGCTGAGCTGTACGGACTGTTTGGACCCGATTGCCACAGTCCAACAAAATACGATGTATACCATCGAGGTGACCGCCGAAGGTTCCGATTGTACCTCCCCTTCCATGTACGCCATTGCTACTCAGGAGGATATTCCTCCGATTTTAAATCCAAACACCTTACTCTGTCCCGGAGATTCCCGCCGAGTTATTACCGGAGATATCGTGCCCCGTTATACCTATCGGATTACCGGCGGTGGTATTGACTCTACCGACCCGAACGTTGAGGTGACTCCCACGGCAACTACGACGTATACGATAGAAACGACGGGAGATTGTGGCACAGAAAGCCAGACCCTTACCCTCAATATCGCCGAGGACTATACCGTCACTGTTTCTGGTCCGACCCTGATTTGTTCTCCCGACGACCCCATCACGCTTACCGCGATGATTGATCAGAATAGAGCCGGTCGTTTCGATTGGATTGGCCCCGGAGGCTTCACTGCTACGGGCGCCCAGGTAACCGTGGACGCACCCGTAGTAGCGGGTACATATACGGCCACTTTTTTCGATGATCTTGGTTGTGGCAGTGCTATGGAGGCGCTGACGGTAGAAATTTTAACCCAAGACGTACGCCCGGAAGTGGTGATTACTTCCATTAACGGCGTAGCTCCTGCGCCAGGCGCAACAATTGAAAGTTTGGCTGAAGGCTCCATGGTCACCTTTGCGGTCGTGGGTATCCCCGATGGGCTCAATGTCACCTACGCTTGGGCCGGTAACTACACTCCAGCCGGTGGAGATGGTAGTGAGATCACGGTAACTCTACCTACTGGCCAAGATTCTTATCCTGCCCTCAACTATACCGTCACTGTTTCTACTGT
>JBCDGT010000245.1:0-5695 GCA_038750915.1 Bacteroidota bacterium | reverse complement strand
TTCAAGCGGCGCTCGGCGAAGCTAAAGCCCGGCAAGAAGCGAAAATCGAAATACTTACCGATTTTCAGGTTGGCAATCATATTAAGGTTGAACCCCGGACCATTGAGGCTTTTTACCGCCACGATGGTATCGGAAAACAAGAATTCCTCACTCCGAAAAGGCGTGTACCGGCTGGAATTGAAGCCAAGGGTTAAACCAAAGTAGACTTGCTTTGCCTGAAAATCGTAGAAATTATAGTTGTTCCCCCCAGTGAACTGTGCACTAGCGGTGGTTGGCAGTAAGTAGCAGCCAAAGAAAAGTAAACAACTGACGAGCCACTTACGATAAGTGGGGCCTACCCGTAGCTTTCCTACTTCACTGCGGTATAAATCGTTGCTATTCCGAAAGTCAATGCCTTCCATTCAGTCTTTTTATAACCCACCCGTTCGAGGATGTCCGTAAAGGCTTGACCGCTGGGAAAAGCCTGCACGCTCTCAAACAAATAGGCGTACGCTCGGGGATCTTTAGATTGTAAACGACCAATGAGCGGCATAATTTTACCGAAGTAGAAATTAAACGCCCAGCGAATGGGCGCAAAGGTAATACGACTAAACTCCAGAATGACAACTTTCCCTCCCGGACGGAGTACGCGGTGCATCTCTGCCAGTCCTTTCTCTAGGTTTTCAAAGTTGCGTACGCCGAAGGAGACAGTAACAGCATCAAAGGTTCCTGCGGCGTAGGTAAGTTCTTCGCTATCCCCCTGTACCAGGGTAATCCGGTCGTCAAGGCCAGCAGCGGTAACTTTCTTGCGACCGTAGGCAAGCATACCTTCACTCAGATCAAGACCCGTGACGTGGTCGACGTTTGCACGCTTGACGGTCTGAATCGCCACATCAGCTGTGCCGGTAGCGACATCCAGAATTATTTTGTGGGTCTTCGGGTCCAACTGACGAATCATTTTTGCTCGCCAGAGGGTATCCACCCCCAGGCTGGTTCCGCGGTTGAGCAGGTCATAGGTGGGGGCAATACTATCAAACATCTTCCCTACTTCCTCTTTCTTCGAAGCAGCATCACCGTAGGGCTTGACGTAATCGTGATCGTGTTCGGTTGTCATGCCCCTAAAACAGGCCCGCAGCCCTTTGGTTGCCGTATTTTCAGTTTTTACTGAAATCAATTGCCCTTGTTCATAAAGTCTACTTTCTAACTAGTGAAATAGGTAGCAAAAAACACGATTTTTAGCTTGCTTTTTCGTACCTTCGCAAGCCGTTCCTTACGGATTAGACATACGTGTTAATGTGGCGCGCACGCAGGTGCAAAGAGAAGTGGTAAAAGAGAGAATAATGAATGATAGAGTTATGGATTCTCTCATTTATTATTCCCTCATTCATCACTCTTCCTCGCCCCGCCATTAGGCGTAATTTAGGGCATTGCACCCGCGGCCGCGCAAGATTTAAGACTTTATACCAAACTTTGCCAAACGACAGGATCATCCCGGTCAATATTGAAGACCAGATGAAATCCGCCTACATCGATTACTCGATGTCGGTCATCGTGAGCCGGGCCCGGCCCGATGTTCGCGACGGATTGAAACCCGTACATCGCCGCGTTCTATTTGGAATGAATGAACTTGGCCTCAGCTTTCGGAGTAGCCACAAAAAATCCGCCCGTATCGTTGGGGAAGTACTCGGTAAGTACCACCCCCACGGAGACAGTTCTGTTTACGATACTATGGTGCGGATGGCTCAAGACTGGAGCCTCCGCTACCCCCTCGTAGATGGGCAGGGGAATTTCGGCTCAATGGACGGCGACAGCCCAGCTGCTATGCGCTACACCGAGGCCAGAATGCAACGGATTAGCGACAGTATTCTTGGGGACCTTGATAAAGATACCGTCGATTTTCAACTGAACTTCGACGATACGCTCAAGGAGCCGACCGTACTCCCAACCAAAATACCCAACCTACTCGTCAATGGTGCTTCGGGCATCGCGGTAGGTATGGCTACTAACATGATGCCCCACAACCTGAACGAGGTGGTGGATGGCATCGTCGCTACGGTTGACGATCCGGAGATTAGTATTGATGAGTTGATGAACTACATCAAAGCACCCGACTTCCCCACCGGTGGTATCATCTACGGGATGGACGGCGTGCGGGAGGCTTTCCGCACCGGTCGTGGCCGGGTAGTACTCCGTGGCTTGGCCAAGATCGTAGTAGACGATAACGACCGGGAGTCGATCATCATCAACGAAATCCCCTACCAGGTCAATAAATCCGTACTGGTAGCAAAGATTGCCGAGCTGGCCAATGAAGGAAAAGTCACCGGAATTAGTGATGTTCGGGATGAATCCGACCGCGACGGACTGCGGATCGTAGTAGAGATCAAGCGCGACGCGATGGCTTCCATCGTACTGAGTTACCTTTATAAGTACACCCCTCTCCAGAGTAGTTACGGCGTTAATAATGTAGCCCTCGTTGGTGGCCGCCCTATGACCCTCAACCTGAAGGACATGGTGGAGGAGTTCATCGCTTTCCGTCTGGAAGTCATTCAGCGACGCACCCAATTCGAGCTCAATAAAGCCCTAGCCCGGGCGCACATCCTGATCGGTTTGCTGATTGCCCTAGATTATCTCGATGAGGTGATTGCCCTGATTCGGGCTAGTGCCAACCCCGAGGAAGCGCGTAACGGCCTGATGCAAGGCGACTTTATCGATGACAAAAAGGCCTTTTGGGAGAAATTCCGCGGCTTGGTGGATGAAGTACAAACCGAAGAGCTAGTTACCGAGCCTGGCAACGTACTCAGCGAGGCCCAGGCCCGGGCTATTCTCGACATGCGCCTCCAAAAATTAACCGGCCTTGAGCTGGAGAAGATCCGCGAGGAGTACCAGGAAATTCGCACCCTGATCGATGATTTGCGCGACATTCTTGGTAGTGAAACCCGCCAGCGGGACATCGTCAAGGAAGAGCTAATCGACATCAAGACCCGCTTCGGCGACGAGCGTCGCTCAGAAATCAGCTTCGACACGGCCGACATTTCCATCACGGATATGATTGCCGACGAAGACGTAGTGGTAACCATCTCCAAACTTGGCTACATCAAGCGCACCCCCGTAGCGGAGTACCGGGCCCAAAGCCGGGGCGGACGCGGTAGCAGGGGCAGTAAAACCCGCGATAAAGATTTCGTAGAGCACCTTTTCATCGCCAGCAACCATAATTATCTATTGCTCTTCACCGAGCAAGGGCGCTGTTTCTGGTTACGCATTTACGAGATTCCGGAGGCCAGCAAGCAGAGTGCCGGGCGGGTGATCCAGAATATCCTGGCGATGCCTAAAGATGATAACGTCCGCGCCTACATCTCCGTAGCCGACCTAACCGATACGGAGTTCCTGGACCAACACTCCATCATCTTTGCCACCAAAAAGGGAGTAGTTAAAAAGACTAACTTAGAGGCCTACAGCCGCCCACGTACTAATGGTATCAACGCTATCTCCATTAACGATGGAGATCAACTGCTAGAAGCTAAACTAACGAATGGCAGTAGCCACGTTTTCTTAGCCACTAAGAAGGGCCAAGCCATTCATTTCGAAGAAGAAAAGGTTCGGAATATGGGGCGTACCGCTACCGGCGTAAGGGGAATCTCCCTAGATGGCCCGGAAGATGCGGTAGTCGGTATGGTTACCCTAGATCACGAACTAGACGTCGACAAAACCATTTTGGTTGTGAGTGCCCAGGGTATGGGCAAACGCTCCGACTGGGATGATTACCGCATTACGAACCGTGGTGGCAAAGGGGTGCGCACGATGAAAATTACGGACAAAACAGGTGAACTTGTAGCCCTCAAAGCCGTACTTCCGGATGACGACCTGATGATCACTAATCGGTCGGGAATCGTTATCCGCACCTCAATGGATGAGTTAAGGGTCATGGGCCGTTCAACGCAAGGCGTAAAACTGATCAAACTCGAAAAAGGAGACGCCATTGCTGACGTTGCGGTGGTTTCCATCGACGATGAAGAAGGGGCAGAAGAAGAGTAAAACCTTCTCTGCACTACTTTGAGCTTTGCGTCCTGTTGCCTACTGTTTTATGAACCGCTTACTCCACCTTCTACCCTGCTTATCGGTAAACAGGAGTAGGTAATACCCTGGCAGTAAGTCTGCAGTAGGTATTTCACCGGGCATTCGCGCAAAATCTTTTATTTGCCGGCCAAAGACATCATACAACACGGCAGAAGTTATCTGATCCGTGAGGGTTCCCGTTAATTGGAGCTTTGCTTCGACTGGATTGGGGAAGAGTTTCAGTTGGGTCGCATTGGGCGTAAGGACGGAAAAAGTACTGACGGGCCTTTCGCGAAAGGAAAGCGCGTAGACATGAATAGTATCACCTGCTACGGCTAGATTAGAGGTACTCCTTTGCAGGATGGCATTACCAACCCCGGAAGGCTTTGAACTCGTTATATTTAGGAGGGTAAGGCTTTCCGAAGGAGCTGTTCCATCCACTTCAAATCCAAAATCATCGGATAAGAAGGAACTTTCTACTGATTGAGTGGGGGTTCCGGCCCAACGCCAGTTCATTGTAATGGGCCAACTGCTTGTACTTACTTCAAGGAAGATTATCCACTCGTAAGGGATAATATTTGTTTTAGCCTGGTAATTATCCGGCAGATTAGAAAAATTCCAGGGGCGATTGGTGGATAGCCGAACGTCCAGATTTGGATGGCGTGCTACTCCGTTGATGTTTTCAGAATCGTACTGAGGATCATACCCCCAATTTGCGTCCTGGGCGGCGCCGGAGACAATGGTATCCTTATTTCCTGTGGCATCTTCGAAGTAAATGCTAATGGTAAAGTCTTGGGCGGAAGCTACCGTTCCCGTGCAAAAGACAATGGAAAGAAGTAAGACCTTGCAGTAGCTATTTCTCATTACGTTGGCTGTAGGTGTATCTATTTAGCTAAAGATACACCTTGTTTAGATACTCTCAGTGTTCAATACACCCGCTACTCTGTTGCAACTGAAATGCCTTTTAAGACAAGGTAAAGCAAACAAACTGGTCGTTTTTTGTGCCTTTTTAGCAGAAAAAATAAGCTGTAAGGCAGCAATACTGTGATTTTTAGGATAGTATTAACGACTTTTGCCCCAGCAATTAACGTTTTCCTGTTACCCGAAGCGACACTAAACCGTCTATAAAGGCGTAACACTAAATTACAAAACCAACATACCACTATCATGCGCAAATTACTACTCAGCATGTTCGTACTTCTCCTCTCCATCGGTGCCGTATCGGCCCAGGAAGGAGCAGACGCGCTAAAGGCCGCTAAAAAAGCCTTCGATAACTTTAAGCTCAATAACGACGCCGCCCTCCTGGAAGAAGCCAGCGATATGTTGACTACGGCGATGAAAGACGAAACCGTCGCTTCGGAATCCAAATCCCTAATTGAGGCTGGAGATATCTACAAGGAACTTATCAACCAGTACGTCATTGCCCGCTCCTCCGGCATCGGAGAAGTTAAGGATGCTTACAAGGATGCCGCCGTTAAAAGCGCCGAAGCCTACCTCAAGGCCTTCAAAAACTCTGACCCAAAGAAGGGTAAGAAATACCGCAAAGCTGCTTTGAAAGGCCTTGCCGCCGTCCAGGGTAACATATCCAACGAAGGCATCTACGCCATCCAAGACAAAAACTACGAGGGAAGCCTGAAAGCGTTCAAGGCAAGCGTGATGGTGC
>JBCDGT010000244.1:0-5700 GCA_038750915.1 Bacteroidota bacterium | reverse complement strand
GTGGTCGGGCGGGAAGAAGCCCTTTACCTGCAATTTACCGATGTACCTAAGGGAGAGGCGGCCAGCCTTTTTTCGATTAGCCCCAAAATAGCTGGAACCAGCGGCTTAGTAGGGACTACCCTGAGTTTTTCTCCCGAAACGAACTGGGCTGCGGCTACCACCTATACCGTAAAGGTGCAAGTACCTGGCCAAAGGGAGGACTATGTCTTTACCTTCCGAACGCCGGAGCGGAAGGTAGAAGTGGTCAGCGATGGTTTATTCATACCGGAAGGCAATGATGCTGCCCTTAGTGTGACGGGATCGGTAGCCACCAACGACAATGCATCGGCCGAGGAAATAAGTCAACTACTCAGCGCTACCCAGGATGGGAAGACTCTAGACGTAGTGGTGGAAGCAGGTAATGATGCCCGCCATTTTACCTACACGGTTTTAGGGCCGGATCGTGGCAAAGACCCTAGCCCCGTAACGATTGTTTACGACGGCGCCAAAGCAGGTTTTGCCGATGATAAGGGAGAGATTACCGTGGCCATTCCTGCGGATGATGATTTTCGGGTCGAAAGTATGACGGTTACGGACTTGGGCGAAGCAACACTACTAGCTCGTTTTAGCGATCGGCTGAATAGTTCTCAAAATTTTAAGGGCTTGATCAAGTTTTCCACCGCTACTTCTTTCACCACTAAAGTCAACGGGAACCTACTCTACATTTACCCTAAGACAGATAACCTCGGGAACGTTCAGGTGTGGCTTGCGGACGGGATCATGAATACCGCTGGGTACCGCTTAGGACGGGAGACCAGCTGGAACGTCAACCTCGGCCGAACGGAGCCGATGTTACGCGCCGTTGGAGATGGTGCCATCTTGCCACACCAGGGAAAGCGCTTGTTCCCCTTTGAGGCTATTGGCCTATCTGCTGTCCGCCTGGAATTAGTAGAAATATACCCGAACAACGTCCAGCAGTACCTGCAAGACTACAGCCTGGGAGATAGTCCCAACGATTGGAGCCTCCGCCGGGTGGGTAAGATGATTGTACAGGAAAGGATTGAATTAAGTAGTCTGAGTGCTTCCGTGAATGCGGGCCGTTGGTCGCGCTATGCCCTAGATTTGGGTAAATACATTAAAGGAGATGCCAGTGCTATTTACCAGGTAAGGCTTGGTTTTGGCATGGGGGATGCCGCCGTGGGTTGTGAAGTAGGACCAGAAGACTTCGGGTTGAATAATCTGGATGAGGCGGCGCAAGAAGAATTTGTCGTTGGTTTCCAGGAGCTGAGTAGCAAGATGGGGGACTACTATGGCATTCATGGCTATTACGAAGACTTCGACTGGCGGGAACAGGATGACCCCTGTACCCCGGCTTATTACAACAATGACCGCTTTTTATCCCAAAATGTGATCTCCTCTAACTTAGGCTTAATCGCTAAACGCAACCCCGATCGATCTACCGTTGTCGCAGCTACTGACCTGATCAATGCCGCTCCGCGAGAAGGGGTAACCATCAAAGCTTACAGCTACCAGCAGCAGGAAGTGTTTGTGGGCTTGACTAATGCCGAAGGATTGGTTAATATGACCACCAAGGAAGAGCCTGCCCTAATCACGGCGAATCTAGGTGATGACGTTGCCTATCTGAAAATCGCCGACGATGGCGGCCTGCCACTTGGCCGTTTTGATATTGGCGGGACCAGTGCCAGGGGAGGCATTAAAGGAGCTTTCTACACCGAACGTGGGGTATGGCGTCCAGGAGACTCTGTATTCCTCCACTTTGTCCTCGAAGACCGGGAGGATCGGTTGCCGAAAAATTACCCCGTTGAATTTATCCTTACCGACGTGCAGGGTAGGGTAGTAGAGCGACGGAACGTTACCCCTGCTTTCGGAGGGGCACTCTACCCTCTAGTCTTTCAAACGGATGCTGAGGACCCAACCGGGAACTGGACGGCCACCGTCAATGCTGGGGGGAGTTCCTATACCTGCCCACTGAAAATTGAGACGGTAAAACCCAACCGCCTTTCCATTGATCTGGAGCAGCCCGCGGGGGGAATTCGCCCGGAGGCTCGGAGTGCTACCTTAGTGAGTAAATGGCTCTACGGAGCACCCGCTAGCAACCTCAGGGCAACGGTGGACGTAGCTTTCACCGACCGCTCACCCAGTTATCCCGAGTGGAGCGAATATCGCTTCTACGACCCCGCCCGTAAAATTCGCAACAGTAGAGCAGAGCAGATTTTTGACGGACAACTCAACGACGCAGGGCAAGCACAGCTCGAATTACCCGCCACTGGAAAACAAATGCCTGGCCCGCTATACGCGGGCTTAAGTACTAAAGTATTTGAACCAGGAGGGAATTTCAGTATTGATAACCAGCGCATCTCTTTCGATCCCTATTCCGCCTACGCGGGCATACGGATTCCCGAAGATAAATGGGGCTACAAACGGGTGTCTCTGGAAGGAAAAACAACGGTGGATTTGGCGGTAGTGGATACCAAGGGAGAAGGCCTCGGCGGTCGGCAAGTCTCCATTGGTCTGTATAAGGTGAACTGGCGATACTGGTGGCAGGACAGCTACGATAATGTCGCTCGCTTTAGCGGCAGTCAGCATACCGAAGCCATTGAAAAGTATCAGGTAACGACCGGAAGTGATGGCTCCGCGGCTGTTTCGATCAATGTCTCCAATTGGGGGCGGTACCTGCTACGGGCCTGCGACGGCGGCGGGCACTGTACCGGAGAATACTTCTACGGAGGTTACCGCCAGGAGGCGGATGACCGGGAGTCTGCCTCTCTCTTACGCCTGCGGGCCGAGCAGGAAGAAGTTAATATTGGTGAGCAAGTAAACCTGAGCGTCCCTTCTAGTGCGGGTGGTAACTTATTAGTAAGTCTGGAAACCGGTGCCGGTACCATCGACCAGTTTTGGGTGGAGGCCGATGCTGGTGAAACGAAGATCAGCTTCAAGGCTGATGAACGTATGGTGCCTACGGTTTACGCAAACGTTACCATGCTTCAGCCTTATGAACAAACAACTAACGACCGGCCCATTCGCCTCTACGGCTTGCTCCCCGTCACAGTAACCAATTCCGAAACCGTGCTGGAACCAACGATGGAACTGGCAGATGAATGGGAACCACAGGAACAAGCAGTAGTAAGTGTCAAGGAGGCCAACGGGAAACCGATGACTTACACCCTTGCCGTAGTGGATGAAGGGCTACTGGGCCTGACCCGCTTCCAGACGCCCAACCTACACGATCAGTTCTTTGCAAAAGAAGCCCTAAGTGTAAGAAGCTACGACCTGTACCGCTACGTGATTGGCAGTCTTAACGGTGAATTCGGTAAGGTACTAGCCATCGGTGGTGGTGAAGGCGGAGAAGGAGAGGAGGAACAAACGGCCAACCGCTTCGAACCAGTCGTCCGCCACCTCGGCCCCTTCAGACTGGCCGCCGGTAAAACGGGGCGCCATACGGTTAATCTTCCCAACTACGTTGGGGCAGTACGTGTCATGGTAGTTGCCAACGGCGACCGGGCTTACGGCAGTGCCGCCAAACGCGTGCCGGTGGTACAACCACTGATGGTTCTACCAACACTACCCCGAGTACTTGGCCCCGGAGAACGGGTGGATATGCCCGTCAACGTCTTTGCCATGAATCAAAAAGTAAAGGACGTTAACCTTCAGGTGACGGAGTCCGAAGGCTTGGTGCAAGTAGGAGCAACGAGTAAATCGCTTTCTTTCAGCGCCCCCGGCGACCAAATGGCTTATTTCCCGCTACAAGTTGGAGATCGTGCCGGCGTCGCTCGCTTTTCCGTAAGTGGTAGCGGCAACGGCGAGGCGGCGAGTCAGGAAATTGAGATAGCCGTCCGCAACCCGAATGAATTTGTTACCCGCGCTAAAACGATTGCGATTGCTCCGGGTGTTACGGAGACCATTCCTTATGACTTATTTGGGGTCGCTGGCAGCCAGGAAGCTACGCTAGAGCTGTCTGCCTTGCCGGCCATGCGTCTTAACCGCCACCTCCGTTACCTGCTACGGTATCCCTACGGCTGTGTCGAGCAAACGGTCTCTCCAGCTTTCGCCCAGTTGTACCTGGATAAGGTGACTGAGCTAACGGCCCAACAGCAGGCAGATCGTAAGAAAAACGTGATGGCGGGCCTCCAGGCCCTTAGGAATTTTCAGACTAGTACTGGCTGGATGGCTTACTGGCCGGGGAACCGGGACCCTCACCCCTGGGCGTCAAATTATGCGCTGCACTTCTTAATTGAAGCGGAACGAGCGGGGTACGGCGTACCACAGGAAGTCAAAAAAAGCCTTCTTAAGTTCCAGAAAAAGGCTGCCTCCAACTGGCGGGATAACAACCGAAATTTCTACGCCTCATCCGCTCAACTTCAACGCGATCAAGCTTACCGGTTGTACGTCCTTGCCCTTGCGGGAGATGCCCAAATGAGTGCAATGAATCGCCTCAAGAATAAGTCGAAAGACCTGATCGCTCCGGCGAAGTACCAGCTTGCAGCGGCCTATGCATTGGGCGGTAGAGAGTCCACCGCCAAGGAGTTAATGCAAGCGGCTGATCCGGTGGTTAAATCCTATCGTGAATTGGGTTATACCTTCGGCAGTGATATTCGGGATATGGCCATGATTCTGGAAGCTCAGTTGGCGGGAAAAGACCAATCTAATGCTGCCAAACAAGCCTTCCGCCTGGCGGAGCGTATCGGCCGGCGTGGATGGCTAAGTACGCAGGAAGCGGCCTTCGCCTTCGTAGCCATTGGCAAGATGAGCGAAGCTGATGATACCAGCTTGTCGGCTGATTTTACCGCTCCCTCCGGTGGCCGCACGGCCGTAGGAGCGAATACCGGCATCTACCAAATTGAACTGCCCGTTGAAGGGACCACCAGCCAAAGCTTCACGCTTAAAAATACGGGGGAGGCTACCCTCTACGCTTCCGTTATTACCGGTGGTCAACCCCGCCCCGGCGAAGAACAAGCTACGAGTGAAAACCTGGTGCTTAATGTCTCTTACACGGATGAAGATGGTAACCCTGTAGACGTTAGTCGCCTGACTTCTGGCACCGACTTCATCGCTAATTATACTGTTCGTAACCCAGGCACACTCGGTATGAGTTACCGCCAACTCGCCTTGCGCAGCCTCATTCCTTCCGGTTGGGAGGTAAGCAATGATCGTCTAAGCGCCGCTGGTGGCAACCAAGAAAGCAGCTACCAGTACCGCGATTTCCGAGACGACCGCGTCTATACCTTCTTCCATTTGAACCGAGGTGCCTCGAAAACCTTCTCCTTGCGGATGACGGCCACTTACCCTGGGCGGTATTACCTACCCGGCCAGGTCGCCGAAGCGATGTACGCCGACGACGTAAAGGCGGAGGTGAAGGGGCAGTGGGTGGAAGTGGAACGAGCGAGGTAGATTGGTGCTATTGGTGCTATTGGTGCTATTGGTGCTATTGGTCTATTTGTGTCTAGAAAGGCGGGCAAATAGACCAATAATACCAATAGACCACCCCCCTACTTCCGCTTCATCGCCGCCGCCACGAAGGCTACGAAAAGTGGATGAGGCCGCTCGACGGTACTTTTTAGTTCTGGGTGAAATTGTACCCCGACGAAGAAGGGATGGTTTATTAGGTCCACGATTTCCACCAAGCCAGTTTGAGGGTTTTTGCCCGCAATTTGTAGCCCCGCTTTTGCTAACTGCTCCAGATAGGCGTTGTTGAACTCATAC
>JBCDGT010000243.1:0-5703 GCA_038750915.1 Bacteroidota bacterium | reverse complement strand
TTTGGTATCGTAAGTTCGGAAAATAAGGTTGTAATACCTGACAAATATAGATGATTTGAATCTATAACGCCGGGAAACTATTGGAATTGTTAGCCATTCTACCGCTCAGAAGTACGCTATTAGGCTGGTATCATAGATTGCACCTATTCGACCAACTTCCGTACCTCAGCCGCTACTCTTGGGTTCATAATCGCCCCGCGATGGCTAACATTAGGCAATTTTACTAACTTTATCCGCCCTGGGTCCAGTGTGGCCAACTCGGTACTCATAGAAAAAGGGATAAGCTCATCCGCAGTTCCGTGGAGCAAAACGACCGGGCAGGAGGCCTGCGCCAGGTGAGTAGCATTATCCAGCCGGTACTTCATCAGCCAGTCGGGAAACATCCAAAAAAACTCGTTCTTCATGGCCAGTAAACTCCGGTAAGGAGCCACGAGTACCGCTGCTTTAGGACTGTTCTTTGCCGCTAGATAACTGGCAGGCCCCGAGCCCAAGGAATAGCCCAAGACAATGATATCTTCTTCCGCGTAATCCTGCTTAAGCCGGTCATACACTACCTGAAGGTCATTGGTCATGGCCTCCTCCTCCTTGATTTCACCCGTGCTTTTACCGAAGCCCCGGTAGTCCACTAAAAAAAGATCATACCCCAGGTCGGCAATGGCCCGAGTTTGGTAAAGGCTACGGCCGTTACTACCCACGTTTCCGTGGAGGTAAAGAATAATGCCTTTAGACGGGCTTGAGCGTAACCGCAAAGCATTAAGTCGCACTCCATCCGATAGCTCGATCCATTCCTCTTCGTGGTTGCCGTACTTATGTTCGGGGCTTAATGCTGTGGGATGGAAGATTAGGGCATCTTGAGCAAAGAATAAAAATCCGCAGAGCAATAGGTAGCCTCCCCCGAAAAAGTAGAGTAGCCGTTTTATCCATTTCATGGGGAATAAACGATTCAAGTGGCCAGGGGTTGGCCCACACCAAACGACCCCACCTCCAATGCAGGAAGCGGGGTCGGATAAGTCGAGGTCAATTGTATAATAGGACCTCAGCAATCAGTCGTTTACACGCCTCCCTTGAGGTCGTCCTGGAGTGCCTTTAGAGCAGCCCAATCGCCACTGGCGGCAAGGCCGGCCTGCTGGGGCCAGGTGCGTGGTTGTGCGAGTTTGTAACGAGGTCCGGCTGCATCGAGGATTTCCTGAATGCGCGCCACATCGGCAGCCGCAAGTTCCGCCCAAGTGTTGATGCCCCCTTCTTTCAGGAGACTTTCGATCTTGGGTCCAACGCCCTCTACCACTTTAAGGTCGTTAGGGTTGGAGCTACTAAAGCCGAGTTTTTTGGCGGCGAGTTTCTCGAACTTGGAGTCGGTTTCGAAGTCACCTACCGTTTCACGGCCGGCATCAGTGAATTTCTGGTAACGGATGAGTTCGTCCCAGTCTCCGGCGGCCGCCAGGCCGGCCTGGTGGGGCCAACTGGTAGGATCGCAGAGGGAGAAGTTCTTACCCGCGGCGTCGAGGTGCTTGCGCAGGTCGGCAGAATCCGCCTTGGAAAGTTCCTCCCAGGTTTTATAGCCAGCGTCAATCAACACCTTATTCACTTTCGGACCAACACCTTCGATGATCTGGAAGTTATCGTTGCTGAAAAGGCCAGCGTAGACGGAACCGCCTTCATAGGCAGCAGGGTCGGTACCGACATCAGCAATGCCAAGGCCGGTGTTATCCGGGACATTGTCGAGTTCAAAGCGGAGGGCTGTCTTATCGGCTTCACACCGCTGAAGGCTGGCGCGCAGATCGGCTTCCGCCTTCTGACTTTCTTCAAGTTGGTACTTGACCCCCTGGTAATCCTTTTCCCATTTAGTGGCCAGGCCATGGTAGCGGTCGCGGTCCGCTTCGATAGCAGATACATCTACAGTTACTCCACCACGGCGGGTTAGCAACCAAGTTAGAAGAGAACCAAGGAGAAAAGCGCCTAGGGTCCAGAGCCAGTACCAGAGGCAAGCTCCCCAAAGTGTGGGCTCTACGTCAAGAAATATATAAGTCATGATAATGGAATGTTACGTTGATGAAAGAGGTTACTGACGGTTCAGGGTGATTTCCGCCCGGCGGTTCAGCCGGCGGCCTTCGGAGGTCTTATTATCCGCTTCCGGATTAGACTCTCCTTGGGAAGAAGTGGAAATCCGATCACCCGGAGCACCGTAGTTGACGAGGCGCGCCTTCACGAAGTCAGCACGTTTCTGACCGAGGCGCATGTTGTACTCGTCGGTGTCGATCCAGTCCGTATGCCCGACGATGGTAACCGTCTCTTCGGTTTGCTGTAGTCTTTCGGCTAATGTTTTGAGGTAGTTTTCGGTATCCGCACTCAACCGGCTGGTCGACTCATCGAAGGGGAAGCGGATTTTTATGTGGTCTTTGTCGATTTCAATGACCTCATCATCCACATCAGCTTTAGCCCAGGTAAAGGTACCAGCAGGCCAACGTTCTTCCGCAGCGGGCACGGCGTCCGTCATCCGACGAGCGAGGGTACGAATCTTATCGGCGGGGATACCGGCGCTGACCAGTATGTCCTTAATTTTATCAGCACGGAGGAAACCCATATTATCGTAGCCATCTGGCTTGGGTTCCGAATCATAAAAATGACCGTAAATTTCGAGTATTTGGTTCGGATCGGCATTGTATTTGGCAATGAGCTGATCCCGTAGTGCTCCCCACTGGGAACCGGTAAGCACCTCTTCCGAGCCAGTGCTGGAAACGATGGCGTAATCATCCGTAATGGGTGGCGCGATGGGCTCCTCGATCACCTCTGCCTCTCCACAACACTCCGGTTTTACGCAGGTGTAGAAAGTAAGCAGGGTAAAGAGTAACCAGGCGATGGCCATCACGAAAAACTTCATGATATTGGACATACAATATAGTGTGGTTAGTAAATGACGTATTTGGGTGTTTGCACCGACACATTCGCCGGAAAAAACATTGCGCTGGTAGGACGGGCCAAGCGTAGGTTAGTCACTTATTCGAGCCTTTTCCTGATCACACCGCGCAGCAATTTACTCATATAGCTGGAAATTGCAAGCGTAAACGTGGTTTTTCCCCGCCTTTCTGGACTTTTCCAGGGCTAATGTGGGTCATTTACGCGTTTGCACGGGTATTTGGCTACTCTGGGCATCAATTCCAACAATTAGGGCGCTACCGCAGGTGCTCACCGAGTGCGTCGCACGGGTGCAAGGAGTAAGTATGGGGCTGATAACAGCCCAAGGTGCGCATTGGAAATGCGAGCCTAAATGGATTTACCAGTCTACCCCACCCCTCTATGAATTCCAGTAGATTGTTAAAATACCGGCAAGCAGGGAGGCTACCGGCAAGCTTTCGCCAGACCTTTGATTGCATCAATCAGGCCTACGAAACATCGCTCTACTGTGAAAAACTTTGCGTTCCTCCCTTTCCTTGTTTTACTGTTCTTTTCTCTCTCCGCAAACGCCCAACGGGAGGGTTTCCTTTATCCTCAAGACTTTGGCACGAAGTTCCAAGATGTACACGTAGATGCTACCGGACTTGGGTATGCCGTTGGCACCTGCGGCATTGTTACCCGCACGACCAACGGACTGGACTTCACCCTCGTCGCTGGCCCCGGTGATTTCGAATTCCAGGCCGTCGTCTGCCCTGATGACGATTGCCGTACGGTCGTCGTTGGCGGGGATGGTTTTGTGGCCCGTATGGCCGCCGACGGTAACTGGACAACGACCGAGCTACCCGAAGCAGACATTATCCGGATTTGGGATCTCGATGATAATGTGCTACTGGCCGATAGTGAGTCTAAGGCTTACTACCGCTCCGAAGACAATGGCGTGAGCTGGACTACCATCGAGCTCGACTTTTTCCCCGGTGCCGACTGGGATTTTGCCGACGGCAGCACCGGTTTCTTCATGGGCCAGGACCGCAAGCTGATGAAATCTACCGACGCTGGGGCCACTTTCAGTGAATTAACGACCCTGGAAGATGGTCCTTTTTCCCTCTATTTTGCTGATCCAATGAATGGTTGGGCCCACCTCGGTAGCGATGGCTTTTTGCGGACAACCGACGGTGGCAAAACCTGGACGAACCTAAATGTCACGGATGGTCCCCGTAACCTGATTTTTTTCGAAGCCCTCTCCCCTACTCACCTGGTCGGGATCGGTATTGTCGATGAAGTTTGGGAAAGCACCGATGCTGGAACGACCTGGACCCGAGTAATCCCTTCTCTTAATGCCGGTCAGGGCACCCGCCCTACCTTTTATAACTACCACCGTCGTGGAGACGCTTTCTGGGTCCCTAGTTTCAACAGTGAAATCTTCTACTTCCCCGCTGGCCTAACCGGTAATCGCACCAACCTATTCCTGGAAGACCGCGAGCGCCTCGATGAGATTCGTTTCCTGACCGAAAACTTCGGTGTTGCCGCCGGCCCACGTGGCTTACTCCTAAAAACCACGGATGGTGGTCAGAACTGGTCCGAATTAAACACCATGCCCAGTAACCCTAACGCCCCGGTTTATTCTATGGACCTCCGCTCCGAATCCGAAATTGTACTCTACTACGGCAATTTACGACCAAGGATCAGTCGGGACGGTGGGCAAACCTTTAGCAACTACATTCCAGAGAGCGAAGACATCAGCGATGGCGATCACTGGCACCTCAATACTGACGGCCGACTCTACGTTTTGGGCGACGCCAGCTACGCCTTCACGACGGATGATGGCACTAATTGGACGGTCGCCGAGCACGGTCTCAACACCCAAATCCAGGGGCTCAGCTTCCCAACCGATCAGATCGGCTACACCTGCGGCCGGCGTATGATGGCCAAAACGACCGACGGCGGCCTAAGCTGGACCCAACTTACGCGCCCCCAGGAGACCGTAACTTGGAACGACGTTCACTTCTTCGATGAAAACAACGGCGTTTTTGCCGCCAGTAGTCTTGGCGTTTACTACACCACCGATGGTGGCCAGACCTGGGACCAAAGCCAGGGAGAAACCGGCCGGAGTGCCGACCAATTCAGCTACGACGAAGAGCGCGACCTTCTCTACCTGTCCACTTTCGGTGACAACCAAACTGGCCTCATCGAGGTTAGCCGCGACAAAGGCCTAACTTGGAGCCTCGTCTATAAAGGCTGTATTGCAGGAGGTTCATTCACCCTCAGCCCCGACCGCAAGACCATCTATTACCTCGCCGGAGGAACCATCCAGGAAATCCCGTTGGACGCTGTCATCAATACCAGTACACACAACAACGCACGGCGGGCCATGAGCCTAAAAGCCTACCCGAACCCAACCCGTGGGCGCTTTACCATTGAAGTTCCGACGACTACCGCTCCGACACATCTCAGCATCTTTGGTACTGATGGCCGCCTCGTTAGTGCGCTTACCGTACCCACCGGAGCAGTCACCCAAGAAATCGAGTTGACTGGCCAGCCAGCCGGCGTTTACCAGCTGCGGTGGTTGAGCCCGGAAGGGCAGCCACACTTGGGGCGAGTGGTGGTTCACTAGCAAGCTAACATTTTTGATTTGACAAGGAGCATTTAAAATTTACGTAGCGAATCGAGCATTCGTAAATTATTGAACGCTAAATATTCCATCACAAATTCTAAATTATTATGGGCGCGGCCGTGGTCACTGAGCTTGCCGAATGTGCAGGTGCAATGTAGGTAATGAAGAATGTATGATTGATTGGGCATTCCCTCATTCTC
>JBCDGT010000242.1:0-5713 GCA_038750915.1 Bacteroidota bacterium | reverse complement strand
GTTACTTGTTCAATCAAAAATATTAAATTTCACAGTGCCCGCGCCCTATTCCGCTTGTGCGTTGATCCACCCTTCCAATTCGTAGATTCGGTAGTGTTCTGTTTCGAGTAAGAGCGGATAGTCAAGCTCGTCCTCGTACCTGCTTTTGATCACTACAATGTACCGTAGGCCTTGGTCCCAGTAGTCGGGCATCCAGTCGTAGCGCTTGAAGGTTTTGCCATCAATGGTCCAGCCACGGCGTTTAGCATAATACATGTATCGCGGGTTTCCCCAACCACCATTGATCATTATTTTGTCTTCTCGTTCGGCACCAACTTGGTCTAGTAGACTGGCTAGTTCTAGCTCGGGTAGGTCGGGGAAGAGGTAAATATCCTCGTAGGTTTTCAAGAGGGGAATGAAAGCCAGTTCTAGTAAAATGAGCAGCTTAAAGGCATTGGTAAGCCACGGGCGATTAAATAAATAGCCTACGTAAAATGCCATCAGGGGAATGAAGGGAATAACGTAATAGGTATGGGTAGCAAAAATATCTCCCGTCTTTAAGATGAAGAGTAGAAACACGAAGGCGTAGGCTAGGGAGGCCAAGACCCACCGCCATTTTAGGCGAATAATGGCCCAGCCAAAACCAGTGAGGAATAAATAGAATTGTGGCCAACTGTAGAAGGCATTCTGCTCAAAACGGTAAAAAGTGTGGAAGGCCCGTTCGTTGATTAAGATGTCCCAGCCTTCGGCCAAAGAAACGGGATAAATCAGCGGCGGACAACTGGTCAACTCCTGCAAATGGGGCATCCAGTAGAAATACCAGCCGGCCGTGAGCACGGCGGTAAAAGCCATGCCAACACCAACCCAGGCCTTGCGTTGCAGCGAAATTTTTCCGTTCAAAAAGGCAATTCCCAAGAAACAGAGTACCACTACGGAGGGGACTTTGCTTAATACCCCCAGTGTTGCCCATAAAATACCCCAAAGGAGGTCTTTTCGCTTACCGTCTTCTAAATAAACCCACAGATAGTAAGTACCGATAACGGCGAGGAAAATTGAAAAGGAGTCTGGCATCAATTTGCGGGCAAAAGTGAGCGCAATGGAAGCCGTCAGGACGAGGGTCGCGAATAAGCCAACGGGTGGCCCGGCGATGCGATCCACCAAGCGACTAAAGTACCATAAGCCAAGGCAGGAAGTTACCCAGGTAACCAGCCTTCCGACCCAAAACTGTTCTCCGAAAATGAAGTACCCCAGGGTCGTAATACTGGGGTGGAGGGGGAATTCAGTAACGAAATAATCGGGCGCTATCCGACCACAGATATCGTAAAGTGGGTAGAAGGGATTGAAACTTAGCTCGTAAAAGTTACGAGCTATCGTTGCCGTAATCGACTGCCGCCACTGATGGTCGTCGTGGAAAGGGAGGTTGAGCGTAGTAAGCCCGTAAAGAAACAGCACCCCCAGCCATAAGCGAGGGTCAAATAACCACCTTTGGCTAAGGGCAAGCAGTTTTCTAGTGGTAGGAGGCATTTACGGATTGTCTTGCTCGGAGCAGTATATTTTTTGCGCGAACGCGGGTGCAAGGTACGGTGGAAGCAAGTAGCAAGCCTATCGTTATCTTACTACGTTTGTACAACCAAATGCACAGTGGCTGGCACCTTACCCAGCGGAGCGGTTTTGCTTCGCAGCTGCCTTCGGCGGTGGGGAGGGCGGGGGGAGAGGTCAATTTTCGGACCGGTAGGTCCTTATTAGTTCATTTTTGTTATTTCCACTCAGATAAACAAGGGCGGGGTATATGAAGTAAACGTGTCGCCACGCATCGTACAATACCGAACCGAAGTAGATAATGGCACTGATAGCACCGATCAGTAGCGCCGCTTGGAATAAATCCATTCTCAGCCCGTTGCTATCGTATATCTTCCAACTGGTGAGGCTACCTACCCACCGATAAAGGAGGTTGCCAATACCACCGATAAAAGCAAAGAGGATAAAGATGGGAATAGTGGCGACCATCCATCCCGGTAGGTAAGTATGGACGTAGTCGTAGGCAATTCGGCCTTTTTCGTGTTGACCATCTTCGTCCCAACCAATTCCGTAGTCGGGGAGAATTACCGCACCCACGGCGAAAAGGAGAAGGAAAAAGGTGGGAACCAGGAAGCTACCACTTGCTGGCTTATGCCAGTCTACTACGGCTTGACGGTAGGCAAAGGCCTGCTTACTGAGCCACTTCATGTTTTGGGTGCCTTTATTTTTATCATTTTGCAGGGTCCAGAAGCTGCCTCATCTTCCGTCCAGTAATGATCAATGACGTAGCGCCAAGTGTCCATATGGCAAACCATCACTAAGTCTTCCTTAGTAAGTTTTGGTAACTGAAAGCGGGCGGCAGAAGAGGGAATCGGTTCGTCCGTTAAATGCCGTAAATCAATGCCTTTGCCCTTTTGGTTGGCCTGACCAACGTAGAACCGGACGTTAGGGTTATAATTGCGTGCTAACAGGGTAAAGTTGGTAAAATGGTCAAAATCTTTTAGGGGATTTCGATATACCAGGTAATCGGCCGCTGAGACGTAGTGGCGCCCAGGATGGAGAACCCGCTCTCCTAGTGCAAGGAAGGGATGAAGAAACAGACTTGCGGCCAGGAATGGCACTACTAGGGGACGTAAGTATTGGTGGACCTGCCGGGCTAGACCATCCCCAATGTTGAGCAACAGACCTGCGACAAGTAGCCCAATTATTGGTAGTGCAGGGGAGGCATACCAATAAAGCTTGGTGGCGGAAATAGAGATGACAACGAGGAAAACGATTAAGGTAATGGACAAAAGACTACTCCAGGACCGACTTTTTTGATCAGAATAAAGTAGGAATACCGCAAATGGTGTGAGGGCGAAAAGCACGCCGAAGGTCGGAGTTTCCCACAGTCGGAAAAGGTAGTAATGAAAAGGATGGGCGTGATTCTCGTTGGTTTCCAAATAACGGCCGGAAAGCTCATTACCCATCACCGCCTCCAGGTAGCCGGGGTCTACTTGCTCCCGGAAGAAATAGTAAGCGGCTACCAGTAAAATGGCACTGCCAACGGAGAGATAAATGCCCGGCTGTAGCAGGCGTTGGCGGCGTTTATTATCCAGCAAAATCCATAAGCCGACGCCGGGTAAAAAGAAGCCGCCGGCTATTCCTTTGGTCATGCCCGCCAGGAAAACCGCTAAACCAGCCAGGATCAAGTATTTTCGTTTCTCCTGGGTTATCCATTGATGGAAAAAAGCCAGCTGGGCGGTTAAAAATAAGATCAAAAGGGCATCGAAATCACCCGAACGGAACCCATGGATAAAGGTGTAATCCCGGTAGCAGAAAATAATGCCAGCGGCCAGTACGCCCAGGGTAATGTCTCCCCGGAGGCGCCGACTCCACCAACAAAGTAGACTGAGTAGACCTACCGTTGCGAGTGCGGCCGGTAGGCGCACGGCCAGTTCACCAATACCGAAGATATGCACAAAAAGCGCTTGTAACCAGATTAGTAACGGTGGCTTTGTGCCCAGGTGATCGGGCGCACCAGCGTAGTGGGTCACTAGGAAGTGATGGTCGCCACTAGCCATTTCGATGGCATTCACCCCCCGGCGGGCTTCATCCCATACCTCGAGCTGATGATCATCAAGGTGGGCAAAGATGCAGAAGACCAGAAAGGAAAGGACGAAAAGATGGAAGATGCGCTGGGGCATGGGCAGGGAATAGGTCTTTTTGGGCGCGATCGCAGGTGCTTGCCGCGCTCGCCGAACGGATGCAAGGTAAGGGTAGTAGTGCCTAATAACCACCGTCGGAAGGTTGGATCACAGCTTTTATTATAGTAGTTATTACCTAACAAAACGATTGCATAAACCAAGCATAGCTGAGCTCGTTAGGTCGCCGATTAATCCTACATGACATGAAATTGCTGAATTTCACTTTTCTTATTTTTCTCGCGGTGATCGCTCTGATGGTCTTTGCCGCTTTTTTCCCCTCTCCACTAACGGTATTTTTGGCAGCAAGTGGATCAGCGGTATTAGTAGTTTACCAAGTATACGCCGTATTACGGGATGATGGCCCCACTTTCACTCCGGAAAAGCAGCCTAATTTTCCGGGGTATCAGCGGAAGTAAGCAGTAATCACTCTACCACTAGCTCATCCACGAAAATTCTTCCGGGGCGGCCCGCTAGGTGATGGCCTTTGGGAATGACTGGAAAGGTTTGCAGTTTTACTTGGAGACGACTTAATTCGGTCGGGGGGAAGCTAAGCTGGCAGGCTACTTTATTACGTCCCTGCAGCTTACCCTTGTCGGCCTGCTCCACTTTTCCCAGCGAGACGAGTTGGCCGTCACTAGCCGTCGTGGAAGCGAACACCTCAAACGCCTGCGGAGGGTATATGCCGGAAATGGTGAAGCGTAAAGCTGAAAATCGGAGTGAGCTGACGGTTGTCGGCTCCTCGAAATCGAGCTGCAGCGTAGCTTCGTAGGGCAAAGCTTGCCAGTTCGTATCTGCAGTGGTTAATCTTGCGTACTGTAGATCCGTTAATTTAGCCAGATTCTTTTTCTGCTGGTTAGCTACCTTCTGGTTGGCGGCTAAGTGTACGGGTAAATCAAACGCCACTGGATACCCTACGGCTTTCCCCTTACGGAAAGCTTGGGTGCGAAGTTGATCTCCTGCTTGAAGGGCAAAAGGTTCTTGATAAAGCTTGGTTGCTGAGCTTGGTTCCGAGCCATCAAGGGTATAGTGTATTGCAAGGCCGTTCACCTCCGCCTCCAGGCGAACACGAATACTATCCCCCTGTCGCTCGTGGTGAACCCAAGGACTGAAGGCACTTACGGCGTAGCGAACGCCGAGGGTGTCTAGTCGCTGTTGTTGGTGGGTGAGTCGGTCGATAAAACCATCCCAGTCTTTTCTGCTTGGAGCCGACCAGGCATTCTCCGCTACGGCGTACAGTCTGGGGAAATTCATGTAGGTGAATTTGCTCCAGTCACTGATGGATTCGGTCCACATATTTGCCTGGATACCTTTGATTAGGCTGGCCTGCTTCTTGGAAAGACTATCGGGAATTACTTGGTAATTGTAGGCTGTGGAAAGGAGCACCCGGGAATACCCTAGGTTAGGCTCTAAATCGTCGTGACCCTGCTTCAAATCGAGGTAGCAATACTTGCTGGGCGTCATAATAACTTCGTGGCCAGCCCGGATGGCGGTAAGCCCACCAGCCTCTCCGCGCCAGGACATCACCGTAGCATTAGGGGCCAATCCGCCTTCCAAAATTTCGTCCCAGCCGATCATGGTTTTCCCCCGGGCGTTGATGATCTCTTCCAGCTGGCGAATAAAATAGCTCTGTAATTCCTCCTCCGTTGCAAGCCCTTCCTCTTGCATTTTTCGCTGGGCATCGGGGTCCTTCTTCCACTGGCTTTTATTGCATTCATCGCCCCCGATGTGGACATAGTCGAAGGGGAATAAATCCATTACTTCGTTCAGGACCTGCTCAGCAAATGCATAGGTAACATCTTTACCAGGGTTCAGGGTGTTGTTCTTAAAAACACCACCGGTGGCTACGTGGGGTAGGGCGTCAACGCAGCCGATCTCTGGGTAGGAGGCTACGGCCGCTTGTGCGTGCCCGGGCATATCTATTTCGGGAACCACTTCGATGTGCCGGGCTTTGGCGTAATCAACTATTTCGCTAATGTCATCCTGGGTGTAGAAGCCGCCGTAGCTTGGTTCTTCTCCAGGTTGTAGGGGCG
>JBCDGT010000241.1:0-5730 GCA_038750915.1 Bacteroidota bacterium | reverse complement strand
TTGTTCCTCTGCGACCAGGGCTGGTAACTCAGCTGGTTCTAGGCTGTGGTTATTCTTCTGGCGGTAATAGTCAACTATCTTGTATTTCGTAGCGCGAATAAGGTAGCCCCTCAAGGATTGCTTGAGTTGGAGACGGAAACGCTTTTCCCAAAGACTACTAAAGATTTCCTGGATAATGTCTTCGGCTACGGCTTCCTCACCAATTTTGTTGAGACAAATACCAAACATGAGGGGTGCATAGGCATCATAGGCTTGTCGATAGCCCGCAAGGGTAGTTATGTCGTACGAAGAGTTGGGGGTAGGGGAGGTATGCATCGCGTAATCATCTTGCCCAATACAGCAAGAGATTACCATTCCAGTAGGTGTACTACTGGTTAGGAAGTAATAAGACTCGAATTTGCTGTTTGGTTATTAGTTTTTAAATGAATTTTTGGGGACTACATCTATTCTCGAAAACACCGGCTTAACGTCGAAAAGGCAATTGTGTTTAATTTAGACTAAATAAAAATAATAACCAATGATACAAATAAACCTAAAAGGACACATCTCTACAACCCACGTTTACCATCCGCCCAGTAGAGTTGTGTTTGAATGCGGTTTCTTGGAATTCCTTGGTTTAGTAAGCGTTTGCGAATGACTTGAACGGAGGAAGCTCTCCCGGTCAGGTAGTAAGCACTGGTACCATCAGTGTTTGGCTTGAACCAGCCAAGTTTTTCTAAGGTCAGCTCGGAAACGAGGGTGTTAGCAGGTACTACCGTTGCTGGAAGTTCTACTAAATCCGGCCAATCTTCGTTACCTGCGGTGAGTTCCATGAGGCACGAGAAAGGTTGCCCGTATGCCCAGGCCGCTCGGTGTAGATGGGTGGCCAGGCCAAGAGAAGATTCGTCTCCGAAGACAAAGTGTGTTGAAGCCTCGCGTTGGAACTTAAGTTTACCACCTGGCCCCATGAGCTTGGCAGCATCACCCGAAAGTAAATTAGCCGCCCATTGGCTTCCAGGACCCCGGCCATGGAGATAAAAAAGAACTTCACAGATGCCCGCATTCCGGTCGTAAAAACTCGGCGTGTAGTGGCGAAAATCGTTCCTATTGACACGAAACTCAATGACCTGTCCCGGAATAAAAGAGGTACCGGAAAGGTCGCCTTCGAAGCGGATTCTTTTAAGCTCGTCCGTCAAATATTCGATTTCACTGACCAGTACGGGGTGGAATTGACTGGACATTAGGGTTTCGACGCCGTCGGCTACCCATTTTGGGAGATGAGGCATGGTGGTTGTTTTAATGAAAAATAGGATCTACCCGCCTTTGCGGCGCTAAATCAATTCTAGAAGCCATCAAAAATACAGGTTTAATACACTTAATTAGAATAAATCTAAATAAATTTTTACTTTCACGAATGCTCCTCCCCCTTTACCTTCTTGATCTACGCGAGTTGGAGTTTCACCTACACGTGAAGTCCCGAACAACTAATTGTGCGTTGCACGCTGAAACCTAACCTTAGCCCTGTAATGTCAGCATGGGAAAGAAAATGACGCTGAACCGATCAGGTTCCCTCCGTAAAGCATAAACTTTGCCGCCACTAAATGGTAACCTTCCTAAAGAAGTAATTATGACTCCAGCTACCGCTAGCCTCATCAATGCCTTACTCCTACTCAGCCTGGGCGCCTACGGCTACTTTTCCTCCGATACTCCTTCCGTTACTGCACTGATTCCCGCGGTCGTGGGCCTCGTACTGCTTATCTGTAACCCCGGCATTAAGTCGGGGAATAAAGTGATTGCTCACGTTGCGGTGCTTTTAACCTTATTAATGGTTTTTGGCCTGATTAAGCCACTAATGGGGGCGATGGAGCGGTCGGATACTGCGGCAGTGACTCGGGTAAGTATTATGTTACTGAGTACTATTGTGGCGATGGTGTTCTTCGTTAGAAACTTTATCAGCAACCGCAAGAGTAAGACCGCTGGCGAAACCGAGTAGGGCTTGATTACTACCGACGAATAATTATCTGTTATGGCCCATCCCGCCAGTGCCCAAAAGACTTTTATCCTCCAAGCTGATTTGGTTTCCGTGATGTGGCGGTTGGCGTTGCCTGCTATTGCCGCTATGGTCCTTTTTGGACTCAACGCCTTTATGGATACGGTTTACATCGGTCAACTACTCAACGAAACAGCCTTAGCTGGAGTAGCATTGGCTTATCCTTTGACGGGAGTAACGATGGGGTTTGGGTCTTGGGCGGGTACTGGTGCGGGTAATTTACTTAGCATTGCCCTAGGTAAAGAAGATACGGCTACACAACTCAGGCTGCTGCCTAACCTTACCCTATTCGTACTTCTACTTTCGGTTGCTTTCGCCCTGCCAGCTTATTGGTTCGCCGAGCCCCTAATACGGATGATGGGGGGTAACGGAGCAATTTTAGAATACGGTGTAAGGTACTTTTCCATTACGCTTTTGGCTGCTCCCTTATGGGTTTATGGCTTGGCCCTGAACTTCGTTGTCCGGGCAGAGGGTAAAATGAAGGAAGCAGCCATCATGATGGCTTACGGTTTGGGGATTAACCTGGTACTCACTCCGCTACTCATTCTCTACGGGGAAATGGGCGTAGCTGGTGCGGCTTGGGCTACGAACGTAGGCATGTTAGTCTACTGCTTCGTTGGGTATTTTTATTTTCGCCGTGGCAAGGCCTCCTTTCGCTCTCAGGTGAACGCTATTGGTTACAATAGCGAAATCTTTGGAAAGATCGCTCAACTTGGCTTTCCTGGTTTTATTTTAACCGTCATGGGTCTTGTTCAGGCCATAGTCACCTTCAACGCCATTGTTGGGGTTGGCACGGACGCAGACTTGGCCTTTTTTGCTGCGGCTAATCGCATCGTTCTCTTCCTAATGACCCCCCTTTTTGGACTCATGCGCGCCCTCCAACCTATTGCAGGCATTAACTACGGAGCTGGTCAGTTCAACCGGGTCAAGCAATCCCTTCTACTCTTTGTACGTACAGGCTTTTTTCTAGTAGCTCCCTTTTGGATCTTGCTCACCCTTTTCCCTGAGTGGGGCCTGAGCCTGGTTTTGCCCAACTTTGCCTTCACTACGGTTGATGTACTACATTTCCGGGTTTACGTTTTGATCTTACCGGTATTGCCCCTGGTGTTCATGGCACTTACCTACCTACCCGCCATCGAACGGCCTAAATACGCTAGTATCGTCGGCTTAGCCAGACAGATCGTTTTTTACGTCCCGGTTATGTTACTACTTCCTGGTTGGATCGGGATAGGTGGTGTTTACTACGGTGCTACGGCCATCGACGTAGTAATTACTGCCTGGTTAGTCTTTTTGGTTTACCGCAGCTTTACCGAGCTGAATTCGCAAGCGGGTTCAGTCGCATAGTCTTGTAAAGTATTTAGGCGCGGCCACAGGGTCAGTGATCGGGAGGGATTAGAGTTTTAATTATAATTTGACGATCAAACTGTTCACAACTTCCCCCCAAGCCCCCTTACCAGCTGCCACCCCAACCAGACCCACCCACCAGGATTACTCAACCGACCAATGCCCTTGATTAGCCAGATGACGGTATCGATGAAATAGAACATATTGTCTTTCATCCGCATCAGGTGGGCACTGTGCTCCGCGGCGCCGCCGCGGGCAAAGGTGGGCGGAGCGTAGGTATTGCCGTCGAAGTCCAGGGAGAAGCGGGTGGCAAAGCGGACGGGTGGAGCCCCGTCCTGCTCAGCGGCCACCTCAGTAACCACCGGCCGACCAAAAAGGAAGTTGGCCAAATACTTGAAGCCTTCGAAGAAGCGCTGTAAAGCCATGCGGATTTTCCGCAGGCTCAGCTTGACGAAGCTAAATACTGGTCCCAAAATATCCTCGATCAGGCTCTTCGCCTTATCTGCCAGCCAGCGAAAGATTCGCTTGACCCCCTGCCAGATGCGGGATAGAAGCCCCTCGCTAGGAAAGGATACTCGCCGTTGGGGTTTGTCAAGGATATTAGGGTAAAGGTCGTTGAGATTTTCTTCGCTCAAGACTTTTTCGTCCAGCTCCGTATGGCTGATCCCCGCTTTAGCCCGCAGATTGTCGAGGGCTTCGGGATTATCGAGCAAGTCAAGGTCTTGTTGCTGCGTGGCTTGATCTGCGTTGAAAAGAGCAATGATGCCCTTTAGGTCGGCTGCGTAGACGCCCTGACGGACATTGGCCGGTAACAATAATGACCGTATCCGTCGCTTCGACCTGGCCGAAATTGGTCCGGTTAACTTTTCGGTTTCCTCTGCCAGGAAGGCCTTGAGGGCACGGTGACTGACCTCCCCCCATTCCCCATCGATGGCGCCGACGTAGTAGCTGGCCTGCCAAAGTTTAACTTGGAGCAGGCGGACGTCTAGCCCATCATCCATTCGATTTTGGCGGCGACGAGCATTGCGCAGTAGCTTACGGGCGCGGCTCATATCATAGAAGCGTGGATTAATCCTTGGCAGACGCAAAGCGGCATCGGGTAACGCATCGAGCGCCAGCTGACTTTCCTCCTCTTTTGGCAACTGATACAGCAGAGCGCTGGCGTCTCTTTTGGCGGTGTTGCCTAGGTAGAGCTGTAGAAGTAGATCAATATCTGTAAGTGCCTCCCACCAACTCCCTGGCAAGTTGTTCGATTCGGAAGCAAAGCCCGATAGGTTGAGGCCCTCCACCAATAAGAGGGACAATTCCCCAAGCTGCCCCGGTTGGAATAGACTAGTTGCCGAGAGTGGAAATTGACTACTAGAGAGTGTCCGTAGTCGGTAGGCAAGGGAGCGGCCGTAACAGTTCTGTTGCCCTGGCGAATACGCTGTTGGTGTGGGTAAAGTTCCGTCCCAACCGGTATAACGACTGATCCGCTCCGTCACCGTTCCGAGGTGTCGACGTAACCAGAAAAGGTCAATTTGTTTTCCTTCTGGTGGCTGAAAAGCGGTGAGTTCGGGCCAGTCGACTTCTTCTGCTAGGTAGGTGCCTACCGCCGCCACAATGGGCAGCAACAAGGTAGGCTTTACCAAAATTTGCTTGCGATGCTGGTGGTAGGCAAGGAAATCAGACTGGGCCAAATACCCTAAGTCTACCAGGTGCTGCGCCAGCTCGTGCCAGAGGCCACGCAGGTGGCGGGCTTCGCCGGCAGCGTTGCCTTCCCGCCGGACGAGCTGTACGTCCGGAAAGGGCAGGTGGTAGCGTTCCGGCATCGTCTTTTGGGCGACGGTGCGCAGGTGCAAGGTGCCGGAGGCAGACGTAGACCCGTCGCCAAAGCGCCGGCAAGCAGTCACAAAGTCAGCAACTTCCCTTACGGCCACGGTGGCTTAGGTATTGTCGTCTTCCAAACGCCCAGAAGCATTCAGGATACCACGCTGTGGAAGTAAACGGGCAATGATCGCTGCGCGAGCCTCCATAGCCATCGTCACTGATTCGAGGTGCATCGAAACAAGTTCCTGCTCGTGCTCCGTGAGTTCATCTCCAATGAAAGTGAGGGTGTCTTTATCGATCTCAATGTGGGTAGCAGCAATCACCTTCAGATCACCGCGCACGGTCGTTTTGCCGCCCTTGCGGCCAAAGAGGCTCTTGAAATCAATAATGTACTCCTCCAGCGGCCCTTCATCTCCAGTCCCGTCATCAGTACGGTTTGTTTTTACGCGGAGGTCCCCCGTAACGGTAACGACGTCGAGGGTAACAAGATCTTCAATGAATGACATGGGCTGTTCTTTAGTGGCGAATACGGAATACGGCTAAAGATA
>JBCDGT010000240.1:0-5739 GCA_038750915.1 Bacteroidota bacterium | reverse complement strand
GGCGGGCGGATGCTGGCGGCGGTTGGCTTTGGCGGCGTCGCAGAAAAGCGCCGAACGCTCGACGATGAGATGCTGGAAGAGCTCGAGGAACTGCTGATCCAGACCGATATCGGTGTGGAGACGGCGCTCCGGGTCGCTGCGTCCATCGCCGAAGGTCGGTTTGGCCGGCGGGTCGGCGCGACCGAGGTCAAGCGACTTCTTGCAGAAGAGATCGCGGGCATCCTGGAGCCGGTGGCCAAGCCGCTCCCACTTTACCCGAATAAACCCCAGGTGATCCTGGTCGTTGGGGTCAACGGGTCAGGCAAAACGACGACCATTGGTAAAATTGCAAATCAATACAAATTGAAGGGAAATAAAGTCGTACTCGGAGCGGCGGATACTTTCCGTGCGGCGGCAGTAGACCAACTCAAGATTTGGTCCGAAAGAGTGGGCTGTGAGTTCTACTCCAAAGGCATGTATACCGACCCCGCAGCGGTAGCCTATGAAACCACTAAATTCGCTATTGATAACAACTGTGATGTTGCGATTATTGATACTGCTGGGCGGCTACACACCAAATTTAACCTGATGAAGGAACTTTCCAAGATAAAAAGGTCCATCACTAAGGCGCTACCTGGTGCTCCGCACCAGGTGTTGCTGGTGTTAGATGCGACCACCGGCCAGAATGCGATCGAACAAGCCAAGGCCTTTACCGAGGCAACCGACGTAAGTGCCCTGGCCCTCACGAAGTTAGATGGCACGGCAAAAGGCGGCGTCGCCATCGGAATCACCGATCAATTCCAGGTGCCCATTCGCTATATTGGCGTAGGAGAAGGCATAAATCACCTGCAAATTTTCAATAAAAGGGCCTACGTAGACAGCCTGTTTGGGGACGAAATGAAAATTTCTTGAAAAAAATTTCCTAAAGTCGTGCACATTTTGTAAAAGTTAGAGTTTTAGTCCTCGAATCGCGCGAACGGAAGAAGTTGGTTACTTCCTGCAAGACGTAAACAACGGACTTCCCGAGCATCGATTTCTACTTCTAATCAGGGCTGCGGCAGTAGTGCTTTTTAGGAGAAGTTAACTGTTTTACTCTCTAACGCAGTTACTCCCGTCAGTGAACGGAAGGGAGGTGCTGTACCATAATTCACACGATATGTTTTATTTAACTCGGTCACTCGGGCTGGCTTTGTGCGCCCTGTTCGCAACGACCGCATCTCTCATTGCACAAGAAACCTACGAGGTGGATTTGGCCACCATTACTTTTGTCAATCAAAATCTCGACGCAAATTGCCAGAACGAGATTATTTATCTAAACCTATTAAGCGGCGACTTCGACGTTGATGATAACGGCAACCGTCCACCAGAAGAAGCCTTTACTATTAATATTGATGACGCTGACCCCAGCAACGGTCCTATTCTGGATGGCTGTGGCAGTTTTTCGTTTACCATTGAGCCTACCCCTGGGGGAGGAGTTTCTGGCTTTACTTTTGGCTCTGGTACCATCAATGCTTTTGACGTGACGCCTCCCGCGCAGTTTCTAACTGCTGAACCGGAGGGGCCATTTTTTACCACTCAATTAGACGAGATTACCATCAACACCCTACCGAATTCGGTGTCGCGTTCATTTGTTGTTGACGGGGAAACCACCTTTCCGAAGATGGGTACCCTTGATGCCCAATTGATGATGCGGTTGCTAGTAGGAGGGGATATTCCCCGTTTTGAGGACGCTTGTTCGGATATCGACGTGACAGTTTCCGATGAGATTAGTCTAAATGGTAATTGTGAAGAAATTATCATCACCAGAACATTTATGGCTACCGACGCTAGTGCTACTTGCATCGCTAATGGAACCAGCAGTGGCGTGACCGTGGTGAGCTACGATATTATTTTAGAGCGGCCCAACGCTACTTCGGTTCAGGCACCCGCGGAAGTGGTTGGCTATGAATGTAACGATCCTGACCTGGTACCTGGAGAATTCCCCGAGCCAGACGAAGAAGACTACCCATTCATTGAAGGGCCTGATGGCCGCATATACCTGCAGGAGGTATTCGGTAATGTAGGAGCTACTTATACCGATAGCGAAGCGATTCAAGTATGCACCAATACCTACAAATTCGTACGTACCTGGACGGTGATCGACTGGTGTGATCCCGAAAACGTTCGCACGTTTACCCAGCTGGTAAAAGTTGGCGATACCAGTGCGCCAACTATTGGTTTACCTACCCAAGACCTGGATTTCGACGGCGAAGCGGACTCTGGCCCACTCGTTTTTTCTACCAATGCTCCTAACTGTGGTGCTTTCATCAGTACAAGTATGGGAGGCTTGATGACGACTGACGGCTGTTCCAGTGTAGCGGTCTTTGAAGCCTTTGTTCTTTTTGATGGAGACGCTAACAATGTTTCTGCCCCCATCAACGTAAAGGCGCCTAACCCCATTGATCGCTTGACGCCTTTCCTGCCCGCCGGGCCTCATACCCTACGGTACGTTGCTACGGATGACTGTGGTAACGAAACCATTGCTGAGGTAGAGATTTTGATCGAAGACCGTTCCGGCCCGGTAATCATTGCCGAGGACGCCCTCAACGTATCCTTAAGTAGCAGTGGATTTGCCGAGGTATTGGCGAGCGAAGTAGACAAAGGATCTTACGACGACTGCTCGGAAATCATCGTTGAGATTGCCTTCGCTAACCCGAATACCTTACTGTCGATTGGGGTTTTTGGACCGTCAATTACCCTTACCTGTATTGACGTAGGGGCGGTACCAGTGATTCTACGCGCTACGGATGCCAGCGGCAACCAGAATACCCGCATGTCGATTATCAATGTGGTCGATAATTCCGCTCCCCTATGTATTGCTCCTGGCCCAGTAAGCCTGGATTGCACGGAAGCCGACCAGATGCTACCCGAGGACGTCAACGTTTTCTTTGAAGCTGACCCCGCCGGCACAATTAATTTGTTCAATGAACTATTCGGCGAACCCACCAGCCTGGACAACTGCGGTAATGAATTAGTTAGTCAGGTTATCAGCTCGACGATCAATGATTGTGGCACCGGGGTGGTAACCCGCACCTTTACCGTTACCGATGCTCGGGGCTTTGTTTCCGCCCCTGGCTGCCACCAGTTCATCAGCGTGGGCGGTATCCGGGATTATAGCCTGCAATTTCCCGCGGATGCAGAAGCTACTTGTAGCAATAACCCCGTTTATGACGATGTAGAATACACAGCGCTGGGGTGTGATATGGTCGTTGTGAGTATTGATGTAGATACCTTCTTCGCTACCTCGGACGAATGCTTCAAACTGCGGCGTACGATTGAAGTAATCAACTGGTGTGAATACGACGGTATCGGTACTGCTTACCAAATTCCTCGGGATGCCGACCAAGACAATAACTTCGGTGAGCCCACTTACCTGCACGTAATTCCGGGTGGTAACACTAACCCTCTCGACGATGTAGCCATCCTTGATCAGGATAATAACCGTAACAACAATAACAGTATTGGATTCCTGGACCCCGACGATAATAATACCGGCCCGTTTGAAGTCGATGGCGATAATGATGGAGACACCGGCTACGGTAATTCGGTCAGCCGTGGAGCCTTCCGCTACGTCCAGTTCGTTAAAGTGTTTGATAATATTGCACCTACGATCACCAATGTCTCCGCAGAGGCGGGAGAGGGTACGGACTGTGACGGTGGCGAGATCACCATTGCCTACACTGTACTGGAAGAATGTACCCCCAAGGAGGTAAGTACCACCGCTGAGCTTGATCTAGACTACACCGCCAGTTCTGGCTTTACGGCTTCTCGTAACGTAAGTGCCAATGAGATTGTCAACAACGGAAATGGAGCTTTCAGCGTGCAGCTGAAGGATGTTCCCGCCGGGGAGCACGCCATTCGGGTACGAGGATTCGACGGTTGTGGTAACTCGAACGGACGGATCATCCCCTTCACCATCGAAGACAATGCCCCAATCTCACCAATCTGTGTCGGTACGCTCACCTTCGTACTCATGAACGACGGAGATGGCGGCGGCATCGCCGTAGTGGAAGCAGATGACTACGTGGTAGACGTAATGGGCAACTGCGGAAATAATGACATCCTGTACTCTATCTATAAAGAAGAGGAAGAAGTCGGCTCACCAACTTTTGTTCCCCAACCCGGACGAGCAAGCTTTACGGTAGATTGTGATGAAGTCGGCGACTTAGCCGTGCGGGTATTCGTTTTTGCTCCGAACGGTCAGAACGGCTCCTGCAGTACTACGGCCAGCATCACGGCTTTCAATGAAGACATCTGTGACGAAGGGGACCTGAGAGCGGGATCCATGGCCGGCTTTATCACTTCTCCCCGTAATGAATTACTCAGCGGTATCGAGGTACACATCAGCGATATGGCGGAGATGAACGACATGATGTATACCGATGAAAACGGCAGCTTCTTGTTCACGAACCTAGCAGTGGGGGGCGAGTATATGGTCCGGCCGAATATGCCCGACCAAGTCGACCTGTCACGAGTGAAAACCAGCGATATTTTCAAAATCACTAACCATATTCTGGGGGTTGCCGCTATTACAGACCCTTACCGCCTCCTGGCGGCGGACGTAAATGCCGATGGCATCATTAACGTCAGTGATATGGTAGGTATTCGCCGGGTGATCCTTGGACTGGACGATAGCTTCACCTCCGGCCCAACCTGGCGCTTCATTCGCCGCGATTTTGACCTCGAAGGCCTGGAAGAAGGCTGGGACGCGAGCATCTTCCCCGCTACTTTCTCAGTAGATGAGCTTACGGGCCACAACCGGGATGGAGATTTTGTCGCCATTGAAATTGGAGACGTGTTTACTGAAATCATTCCCCGTAGTGCACGGTCGCTGCTCGCTGAAGACGCGCTCCTAAGGGGCGGCCAACGAATAGAGCTAGCCATAACCGCTAGTGATCTCGCGGGCTTCCAGGGAACCATTCAAGCTGCCGAAGGCCTTACCATCGAAGGTTGGTCATCTAATCTACTCGGAACTGGCAACGTAAATGATACCCAGTTGAGCCGAGGTATGTTGGCCTTCAGCTACCACGAAAATAACAGCCTGGAAGGTGTGGAAATTATCACCCTGCAACTCCGGGCGGATACAGAACTGCGGATAAGTGATTACCTTAGCGTCACCGATCGTATCACCTACGCTGAAGCTGTTGCTCCGGTAGGAAGTACTTCGGCCTTACGCCTTTCCTTTAGCCAAGCGCCGGGCGGTGAAAATTTCATGCTTCACCAGAATTTTCCCAACCCGGTAGCCGCACAGACGACCGTTGAATTCGACCTGCCTACTTCCAGTGAATGCCTGCTTCAAGTACACGACTTGCAGGGGCGCTTACTGACGGAGCGTGTGCTCCAGGGAGTCGCTGGCCGTAATTCAATCACGCTGTCCGCAAACCACGACCTAAAAAATACTACGGGTATTCTCACCTACTCTTTACGGGTAGGCCAGGAGCGCCTTACGAAACGCATGACGGTAGTAGCCCACTAATGGCCGCTCCGGGCCCCTAGTGGCCGCAAAGAATTAGAGAGTAGCGCGACCCTGCCAGTCCTTCGGGATTGGTGGGGTTATGCTCTTTTAGGGTTGTACCAATAAATCGTGCAAGCCGAATAATATGGGCGCGGCCGGACCCGGCTGAGCTTGCCGAAGTGCAGGTGTAGTGAAATTTAAAATTTATGAGTGAACAAGTAAAATGTAGAATTTGAACTGGTTTAGACTTTTGGCTTCGACCTTGC
>JBCDGT010000239.1:0-5792 GCA_038750915.1 Bacteroidota bacterium | reverse complement strand
GCTCTGCTTGCTGTTTTTTGTACTCTAGCTGCCGCCTGCGGCGGCGATTGCTGAGGTACCACCAAATAGCCCCTCCCAGTAAGCAGGCTAACAATAATAGTAAACCAATTAAGCGGTAGCGAGCCGCAGAACGCTCAGCTGTGAGGCGACTTACTTCAGATTGGACCAAGCGGCGCTTAATGCGTTCCGTTTCGTATTCGGCCATCAGATGGTCGATACGGGCCTGGTGGCGAACCGTGAGCAGACTATCGTTTACCTCCCGACTTTTGCGTTGGTATTCTGCGGCTAATTTGGTGTTACCCAGTGCCGCTTGGGTATCACCGTAGTGGGCGTAGAATTCGGCTAACTCTTGTGGGCGGCCCGCCTCTTCATAATAGGAGCGACCGGCTTCCAAGTACTGTAAACTCAGCGAAAAGTCACCGAGAAAATAAGCAGCGATACCCGCGTTGACATTTTTGGGCGCTACCATATAAGGAACATCGATTCCCTTGGCTTGGTATTCCTGCAGGCTTTTTGTCGCCAGCTGGTAGGCGCGTTTATATTCTTCGGCTTTTAGGGAGACCTCCGCGGCTTTACCGTAATAAGAGGCTAACTTGTCCCGCTTCTCGGTATGGGGCAGTATCACTTTGCTCAAGTGTAAGTAATTGCGGGCAGAGTCTAATTGGTTAAGTTTTAGGTAAGTTCTTAGTGCCACCGCATAAATACTGAATAGCACATCTTTTTTCTCGATCTGGTCTGCTACGGCAATGGCACTTGGTAGTTGATCGGGAATTAATCCGTACTCAAAACAGGCCTCTAGGGAAAGAAGATACGTCAGTTTAATCTTGGCCTTGCGTTCTGTGCGGAGGTCCAGCGTCTGGGCTAGGGAATCTGAGCGGCCTAGTTGCTCTAAGCCCTCTTCGCAACGGAACTCGTCACAGAGCCAGTAACCATATACGTTTAGTACTTCTACTTGCCTTTTATAATCTTGCTCCAGGCGTAGGTACTTTAAAGTAGAGTCTACCAACTCCGGAATTCGCTTCTCGGTGAAAATGAAGTCGTGATTGAGTAAACCACTAAAGCCTCTAGAGATTAGCCGGTTAGAACCCAGCTCGCGGCCAATGGCGATTACTTCGGCGGAGAGGATATCCATGCTGTCCAATAGGCCCAACCGGACTCGGTTTTGGGTCAACTGCAACAGCGCTTTGGCCTTAGCCTCGCCAGTGGTATTTGCTACAACCTGGCTCAGGCTATCCAACTTTGGGCTTTGCCCGAAGATCACTAACGGCAAGCCGGTCAGGAGTAAGCAAAAGTAGAGGGAGCAAATTTTCATGGGTAAAACAATGATACGCCAGGAAGGACGCAAGCACAAATCCCGCCCGACAAGAAGCTGCCGGGCGGGTGGAGTGGTGGGATGAAGTAAATACGTGATTTAAGACTTAAAATGTCTAGTAGTGTGATCTTTGCTACTATGCAATCTTAACGAACGACTGCTAACTTAATGGTAACCGGTTTGTCGTTAAGGATGACCCGAGCAAAGTGGATACCAGTGGGTAGGTTGGGCAGGAGGAACCTAAAGGTGTGGTCGCTGGTAATCGTAGCTTTCACGGAGGCTCCTCCGTTTAGGAACTGCACTTCGGATATTGTCCGCAGTGCCTCTTCACTGTTTACGGTTACGACATCATTTCCTCTGGCGGGGTTAGGGTAGGCAACTCGTAGATCAGTATCAAGGACGCAGGTGGCGCATCCGTCATTTTGTGCTTTGGCTACAACGAGGGTTTCGCCTTCCAAGATGTCGGGCTCCTCTTCCTTCGTGGCCGGAACTGCTGCAGGAGGGAAGTCAAGGGCTACCGCCTGCTTTCCACCGAACCAACGGGTAGCCTTTGCTTTGCCGTACTCTACTAATGGTTGGCCTTTGGTTTTACTAGCGGAAGCTGGCGGCGGCGCAATGGCATTTGCGGCCTCCCCTAGGTAGAAACCATCGACGGCAATATCCGCCTCAGGGCCCGTTCCTGCGGTGCGGCCAACGTACCGGACACGAGTCTGCCCAGTATTAACCCCGCTCAGGTCTACGGTAGCTGTTTTCCAGAACCAGCCTTGGTTACCGCTGTCCCGGAAGGCGGGTTGCCAAGTGTTACCGCCGTCACCACTGACCTCCACGGCAAATTCGCCGGAATGTTGACCGTAGAGGTGGTAGTCGATCCTTGCTACCGGTTGGGTCAGGTTGGTCAGATTCAGGCATTTTTTGACGGAGAGTACGCCCGTTCTGGGGCTGTTACCGTTACCTGCCTCAATGTGGCGGTACTGGCTGCCGTAGGGGAAAGGTTGCCAAGACTGGGGGCCCGTCAATGGGGTCGGAGTATCTCCCGTCCGACGCCGCCAATTGGTATCGTCATCCTGGTTTTGTTTGAGTAACCCGAGGCCGTTGTTTTCAAAGTCGTAGCTGTAAGGATACCCTCCGGATTTAGTGCCGTTACAGGCGAGGGGATCGGAAACGTACACCTTTTCTTCGTTGAAGCAGCCGAGGGAGTCCATTACCGTGACCCCGTAATAATCGGGACTAAGGCCGCTCAGGTCTTCGGTAGTCGCACCGTTACTCCAGGTGTAGGACAGTGGCCCCGTAGCGTTCGTGACGGTCAGGTCGATGGCGCCGTCGTTACTGCCGGTAGTGGTTTGGGAGACGAGGCTGGCCCCAAGGTCGGTGGTACAGAGGGCCTCCCCGATACGGACGTAATCGAAAGCCACTTCCTGATCATTAGCCGGAGGAGCGGACACCCCGAGGCGGAAGCGAAAATCGGAGGCTCCAGCGAAAGGCGTAAGATCAAGGACGGCATCCACCCAGCCGGCTTCCCTTTGGCCAGGGTACTGATACTTTACCGGGGTAGTGGCTGGTGGATAAAGCCAGGTCTGACCACCATCGGTAGAGACTTGGATGAAAGTGGCCAGGATTTGTGGATTACGTTGAAACATGGACATGATCAGCTGTGGCTGGTTGAGCTGACTTAGGTCAAAGCAAGGGCTGTACAGCGCCGCGGCCCAGTCGTCGGGGCCAGTACCCCCGGGGAATTGTAAGTACAGGTAGCCCGTACCGACCATACCCGTTGTTGGGCCGGTGGTGGGGCTAGGGCCATTGCGTTGGAAGTAGTCCAGCCCGGCGTAGCCCGGGTAGGCTTCTACTTCATTGGTGAAGCCCTCCAGGCCCGTTTCGAAGCTGATTTCTACGGGCGAGGAAGGGGTGGCCGGCAAACAGCTTGCTGCCTGGGTAGGGGTGGCGGCTAGGGCCAAGAAAAGGAAAAGAAGAGTAGTTGTTATGCGATGCATGTGGGATGAATTGTGTTTTTAGGGGTAGCACAATTCTCCTGCTTTTCTTACCCCGAAAGTTAGGGGCATTGATTAGGTGGTGGGGTTGGTTGATTTTTCGGCGGATAATTTTATTGGCTCGCGTAATTTTCTTCTTTGCCGTTGCTTAACGAACTCCGTATGGACCGGTACATTCAGCAAGCTCGGTGACCACGGTCGGGCAATTATGGGGAACTGGGAACTGGACGACTTAAGTCTTGCTAGAAACGATGGGCCTCAGTTTTGGGCGGCGGAGCGCAGGTGCTGAGATGGTAAAAAGTCGCAATGAAGTTTGTCTAGTTAAATCGCCTCAAAGTTTTGTTCCCCAAGGACAAAAGGTAAATAATTGTCCCTCGAAATAATTTGAGTTTTAGCGTTGGGATAGGCAGCCAGAAAATTCTTTGGAAAACGAGGTCGTTTGCGTGGGTTCCACTTGAATTCGTAAGCTAGGATAACTCCATCCGCTTCTTCGAGGTAATCGATTTCTTGCTGAGCGTAAGTTCGCCAGAAGTAATCATTAGAGTAATGTTGTTGGTAGCGCTTTACTTTCTGGCGTTCACTCACTAGGAAATTTTCCCATAGTGCGCCGATGTCTTGGCGTAGGGAAATTGGGCTAAAATTAGCGATCAAGGCATTTCTGATACCATTATCCCAGAAGTAAATCTTCCGGCCTCGTTTAATCTCATTCCGCAGATTACGACTCAAACTCGACAACCGGAAAATAACGAAGGCTTTCTCCAGTAGATCAATATAAAATTCGACCGTACCACGGTCTGCACCGACGGTTTTGGCCACCACGTTGTAGGATACTTCATTACCGACTTGAAAGGCAAGTGCTTGTAGAATTTTTCGTAGCAGATCGACTCTCCTAATGGCGGGCTGGTGCAATAAGTCTTTGTACAAATAGCTATCAACGATAAGCTCCAAATAGCGCCGTTCTTGTCCCGCTTCGTTAATGACCTCTGGATAACTACCATAAATCAGGCGTTGCTCTAACCCATCGAACGCCTTTATCGCTCCCCACTCGTGGTGAAGTTCTTCGTAGGTGATCGGATGCATATAATGCTCGAACTTGCGGCCAGTTAACGACTCGTTGACGCCGAATGACAATTCTAAGGCGGAAGAGCCGGTAACTAGTAGCTGGGTTTCAGGTAGTTCATCGACTAGAATCTTTAGTTTCAGCCCGATTTCAGTGATTCGTTGTGCTTCGTCAATTATTACTAAAGCCTTCCTCCCCACCAAGGACTTTAGCTGCTCTAAGCTGTTTGTAGTTAATGCTTGTTACACACTAGTGATATCACCGTTGAGATAAAGGTGGTCAGTGCCTAAAGATTTCGCAATATGTTTTACTAAGGTTGTTTTGCCAACCTGCCTTGGGCCAAGCACAATGATAGCTTTGCCTTTACCTAAGCCTTCCTTGATAACTTTTTCAAGGCTGCGAGCGATCATTTTGGTGAATTTGTAGATCGTGATCTACAAATTTATATTTTTAAAATAAACTTTTTTTTTAGCTAAATGATCCCTTACCTCCATTAGTGCCCACCCCAGGAGATTGGTTCCCCGCCACTTACTTGGATCATTCAGTGTTCTAGCTTCTTTGGCGGTCATGCCAATTCCCCACTGTACGTCGTAGGGGCTGGCTTCTACCAGAATTGCCCTTCCGGTATTGAGTAGGTATTTCTTTAGATTTCTATTCTGACCAAATTTTGAAAGGTTGCCCTGCACAACAATGGAGTATTTCACTTCCGCCCATATTGCATCGTCGTAATCTTTCACTTTTCGACCCCAACTTTTAACTTCCCGAGGGTCCTGTGTTTCAAGAACCGCAGCGGCGGCGGCTTCATCACCAAAGGTGAGGGCCTTGTGCCACATCATCCAGTGCTCTGCGGTAGAAAAGTAATTCCCTTCGTATTCAAAGCCGGCGGCGTACCACTGGCTGAGACAGGATTGATTGACACTGCCATCTCTGCTAGGACGATGGCCCCAGAAGTAGAGGTAATCAAACTGTTTTCCTGAAGCTATTTGGTCAAATAACCAATTGTTTGAGTAAGGCATTTTATCAATGTTTGCTTGTAAATAAAACTAAGCGGTCGTTATGGAAAGTTGCAAGCTGGGGTAAAATAAATACCGACCCATACTCCCCTACCTTTACGCTCAAAAAACACCATGTACCGCCTTTTCATAGCTTTTACCTTGCTGATTTTTGCCGCTCCACTTACCGCTCAGGAACGGGTAGCCCCCATCATCAAAGACTTCGGGGCCATTTACGACATCCCTTCCGCTACCGTGAAGCCGGACCCGAAGGCGGTCTATAAAATAGTGGTGGATGTAGTTACCGGAGCGGATGGCCCGGAGCAGTTATCCCCTGGCCTGAATAACGTGGCCAGGATGATCAACTTGCACGCCGTTGGCGGGGTGCCGGCCGGGAAAATTTACGTGGTCTTGGCCATGCACGGTGGGGCGACTTTCGCGGC
>JBCDGT010000238.1:0-5793 GCA_038750915.1 Bacteroidota bacterium | reverse complement strand
GCTCTTTGTCTGTTCATTTCTCCCCCGTTCGCCTCGTGGCTGTCTTCGATAGGCTTTAGCTTAAACCCGATATTGGCTAACTCTCGGAATGGCATCTCATTACCGAGGCAACTTGCAACAAATGTTGTTTTTAAAACAATTATTATACGCATATAAGTTATATTTTGGAATTTATACCCTAAAAAAGAAAATTTTTTACACTTTTTGTAAGTATTTTATTGTGTAGTATTGTTGGAGTGTTTATATTTGTGTCGTAACAAAACAAAAAATTCTCCCAACAGCAGTAAAATGGCAGATTCAAATAAAGACACCGCCGCTAAACTGAAGGCCCTCCAAATGACGATTGATCGGTTGGACAAGGCTTACGGCAAAGGCACCATCATGCGCCTCGGCGAAAGTCAGGCCGCCAACGTAGAAGCAATCCCTACCGGCTCCCTTGGTTTAGATGTAGCCGTAGGCATAGGCGGCCTTCCGAAAGGCCGGATCATTGAAATCTACGGTCCGGAATCTTCTGGTAAAACAACCCTGGCGATTCATGCCATCGCCGAATGCCAAAAACGTGGTGGTATTGCCGCTATTGTTGATGCGGAACATGCCTTTGATCGCTTTTACGCCCAGAACCTTGGCGTAGATACCGATTATCTACTGATCTCCCAACCCGACAATGGAGAGCAGGCACTCGAAATTGCGGAGAACCTCATTCGCTCTGGAGCCATTGATATTCTCGTAGTTGATTCTGTTGCTGCGCTCGTCCCCCGTGCGGAAATAGAAGGAGAGATGGGAGATAGCAAGATGGGCCTTCAGGCCCGCCTGATGAGTCAGGCGATGCGTAAGCTGACGGGCACCATTGGTAAGACCGGCTGCTGCTGCGTCTTCATTAACCAGTTGCGGGAGAAGATCGGCGTCATGTTCGGTAATCCCGAAACCACTACCGGTGGTAATGCCCTTAAATTCTACGCCTCCATGCGCCTTGATATCCGTCGTTCCGGCGCTGCCATTAAGGATAAGGAAGGTAATGTAATTGGCAATCACGTGAAAGTGAAAGTAGCCAAGAATAAGTTGGCTCCTCCTTTCCGGATCGCGGAATTCGACATCATGTACGGTGAAGGTATCTCCAAAACTGGAGAGATCGTAGATATCGGGGTTGATCAGGATATCATCAAGAAGTCAGGTGCTTGGTATGCCTACGGCGATGCCAAGATTGCCCAAGGCCGGGAAGCCGCCAAGCAATTCATGGTCGATAATCCCGAAGTAGCCGAGGAAATCGAAGCTAAGATCAAGGCCAGTCTTATGGGGCTCGATGAAGAAGAACTAGCTCCTCCCGCTAGTAATGGTAAGGGCAAAAAGGCGGATGTTAAAGTAGAAGCTTAGATCTGTCTGATACAACCTTGATGAATAAATGCTGACACCCACTCTCCATTGGAGGGTGGGTGTTTTATTAATAGCCCGTAACTTTGCAACTTCACAAAGCGTTAGTAAATCCCACCAAGACAAAGCTTTATGTTCCCTACTTACGACGTGATCGTTGTTGGAGCTGGCCACGCCGGCTGTGAAGCCGCCATCGCTGCCGCCAATCTAGGCGCGAAGGTGATGCTCGCGACGATGAACATGCAAACTATCGCCCAGATGAGCTGTAACCCCGCCATGGGTGGCGTTGGGAAAGGACAGATTGTCCGGGAGATTGATGCGTTAGGTGGTTACTCCGGCATTATTACTGATGAAACAATGGTTCAGTTTCGCCTGCTCAATAAGAGCAAAGGACCGGCCATGTGGAGTCCTCGGGCGCAAAGTGACCGGATGGCCTTCGCCTTGAACTGGCGGGAGAAACTAGAAGCGCACCCACAAGTTGATTTTTGGCAGGAAATGGTGACCGGTGTGATCATCAAAGATGGCCGAGCGTGTGGAGTGTATACCGGCTTGGGGCTGGAAATACCCGCTGAAGCGGTGGTGCTGACCAACGGAACTTTTCTCAACGGCACCATCCACATCGGAGAGAAGCAATTCGGAGGTGGACGGGCAGGGGAGCGTTCCGCTAAAGGGCTCACTGAACAACTGGTGGAACTGGGGTTCGAGAGTGGGCGCATGAAAACCGGTACTCCTGCAAGACTTGACGGGCGCTCCCTCGACTGGAGTAAGATGGAGGTACAGTATGGTGATGAAAACCCTGGTCGTTTTAGCTATACGAATACGCCGCCGCTGACGGAGCAAATGCCTTGCCATATCACCTATACGAGCCCGGAAGTGCATGATACCTTACGGGAAGGTTTTGATCGTAGCCCTATGTTTAATGGGCGCATCCGCGGCCTGGGGCCTCGCTACTGCCCCAGCATCGAAGATAAAATCGATCGCTTTGCTGGCCGCGACCGCCACCAGCTTTTCGTGGAACCGGAAGGGCGCAATACTTGTGAAATTTACGTCAATGGTTTCAGTTCCAGCTTGCCGGAGGATGTTCAGTATAAGGCGCTACGAAAAATTGTTGGCTTCGAGAACGCGAAGATGTTTCGCCCGGGCTACGCCATCGAGTATGATTTCTTCCCTCCTACCCAACTGAATGCTACCCTAGAAACTCGCTTGGTCTCACGGCTGTTTTTCGCCGGGCAGATTAACGGTACCACCGGTTATGAAGAAGCTGGCTGCCAAGGGCTTATTGCCGGGATGAATGCAGCCCTAGCCGTGCAGGAGCGGGAGCCCCTGGTGCTTAAACGTAGTGAAGCCTACATCGGGGTGCTAATCGATGACCTCATTAACAAAGGGACTAAGGAGCCTTACCGGATGTTCACCAGCCGGGCGGAGTACCGTATTTTGCTGCGGCAGGATGATGCGGATTTACGCCTCACTCCAGTGGCTGATGCTCTTGGGGTAAGGAATATGGAAGAACGAGTCGCTCGGGTTGAAGACAAGCGTGCAGCCGTAAAGAAAATCCGTCGCGAACTGGAAGACCATAGTGTGACGCCCGACCAGCTAAACGACTTTCTTGTTGCTCAGGGAACAACACCACTGAAGCAAGGCGTAAAGCTACTTTCCATTTTGTCACGGCCTGGAATCAGTCTAACGGGTTTAGCGTCTACTGTACCTGCATTGCAGAACTTTCTGAGCCCATACGACGCTGAGGTCATTAACCTCGCTGAGGTTACCCTCAAGTACGAAGGCTACATTGAACGAGAAAAAGCCGCCGTGGAAAAAATGAATCGTTTAGAAGGCATTAAGCTAAGCGCCGCTTTTGATTACGAGACGATCACCAGTCTCAGTAAAGAAGCTCGACAGAAGCTAAATGAATTGAAGCCACGTACGATAGGTCAGGCAAGCCGCATTAGCGGGGTAAGTCCTGCGGACGTTAGTGTGTTGTTGGTGCATTTAGGACGGTAGTAATGGCACTACTTGGGCGCATTACAAATTCTCGTAGCACCAACTGAGCGTCCTTTCCATCTCATCGTAAAAAGGACGACTGCTGCCTACGAAGTTGTTGTGCATAAAACTAAAAGCCAGCCAACGTCCTTTTCGACTCTTAAGAAACCCGCTAACGCAGGCCACTCCGCTAAGAGAACCGGTTTTAGCCCAAACATAGGTTGTTGGCTTATTAGCAAAGCGTTTTTCTAAAGTCCCATTCTTTCCTCCTGCAGGAAGTAAAGATAGTAGGCGGTCCAAGCCGACTTCTGTTTTCAGTGTCTGGAGAATACGTAAGAGATGACGAGGGGTAATGAGATTGTAGCGGCTTAAACCTGAGCCATCCACCCACCGGATGTTTTCTATACCCAAAGCGGGGAGTATGCTGTCCTTTACGAAGCCAGTAAGTTGGCGAGTATCTGGAAGCCCGTACCGCTGTGCTGCGGCTTGCAGTAGTAGTTGTTCGGCGAGAAAGTTGTCACTATCCTGGAGGAGTTGGCGGAAAACCGTATCGGGTAGGGAGGCCGTGAGGCTGGTAAACTGATGGTTGGGGGGGTAAGGCTTTTCCGAGATGCTGAGTTGAAGATTAGGGTAGGCAGCGGAAAGTTCATTGGTCAGTAGCTGGCCGGAGATGTGTAGCGGGCGTTCCAGCGGAAAGCGGTCGGGATCGAAGAAGTCTGGGCTAAGGGTGAAGTCGTTAGCGAACTCAGAACGAAGTATTCTTGGCTCCTGGAGGTTGTTTTGGCGTAGAGCGCTCGTGATAGTAGGAGGCGAGCCGAGCAGCGTTTGTCTCCCCTCGGCATCGATGGGAGAGACGTCTAGATAAAGACGGTTTCCGAAGAGAGGAAAAGCGGAGCGTTCATAGACATAGGCATCGTTGTAATCGTCCCAGCTCCAGCCAGGCCCGTAGCGAGCAACACTACCTTCCCGTGCAGGAAAATTAAGGGTAATGGGTTTAGATTGCGCAGAGAGCCATGGTCCCAGTTCGTCGTAGGCGACAAAAGCAGGATGTAGAGCTAGGGGATAGCCGGTCCCCCAAGCTTCTATTCGATCGGTAGATTCTTGGTAGAAGAGTGCTGGCCCACGATGCCCGAGAAGTCGGTTAGCTACTAGGAAAGTCAATAACTTAATGTTGCTGGCGGGGACGAAGCGGCGGTCGGCATTGTAACCAAATAGATGAGTTTCGGTTTCCAGTTCGTAAAGGCAAAAACCGGTATGCCCCTGACGGAACACTTCGTTGAACTCTACTAATTGCTGGAGTTGGCGGTTGGCCCTGCCGCTCAATTGTCCTTGCGCTTGCACCTGCGGTAGCGCCAAAAAAATAGGAATGATCAGGAAAAGAGAATGAGGGAGAGAAAGTAATAGCTTCGGGGACATGTTTTCGGGTTGCGTTGGCAAGTTACAATACGACCCTCCGCCAGAAAAGAGGTAGCGTTAAAAAGCACTTTTAGTAGTACTTATGAACAGAACAAAGAAGCCGTCCAGACGTAGTCCAGACGGCCCATAAATCATAATCCCAAAAACTAAAATCATCAGTATCGCGGGGATACTAGTTCTTAATGTGACCCAAATGTAAAGAAATTTCGGGCACCGGTCTACCCCATGCCCTGAATTTTTCTACCGTTTCCTCAGGCTTCTTCGATTTCACTACGCACCAAGAGCTGAAAACCGTTGCCATGAATGTTCACGATTTCGATGTTTGTATCGGGTTTGAGGTACTTGCGTAGCTTGGTCACGAAGACATCCATTGACCTGGCGGTGAAGTAGTTGTCTTCTCCCCAGATCTTGGTGAGTGCCTCACTACGGCTAAGGATGTCATTCTTGTTAATGGCGAACAGACGCAACAACTGAGCTTCTTTAGGGCTGAGTTTTTCCTTAGATTTTTCTCCCTTCGTATCCGTATGTGTAAGGATGCGGAGCGGGAAATTGAAGTGAAATTGCCCGAATTCGAACTCGGTCTGTTCTTCTTTTGGATCCGTGGGGACTTGGCTACGGCGGAGAATGACGTTCATGCGCGCCAACAATTCTTCGCTGTTGAATGGTTTAGTGATGTAATCGTCAGCCCCGATCTCAAAGCCGTTAAGTACGTCATCCTTCATCGCCTTGGCGGTGAGGAAAATGATGGGCGTTTGGGCGTCTGTTTCTCGGACTTTCTTAGCCAGTTCGAAGCCACTAAGGCGGGGCATCATCACGTCGAAAATACAAACGTCCCATTTGCCCTGGCGGTAGGCTTCGAAGCCGGCAAGACCATCAGTAGCTAAGGTGACGTCGTAATCGTGCACTTCCAGAAACCTTGAAAACCCTCCAACGCCTGAGAAAAATCGCGTAGATTGACCCGCGTGAAAGCACAAGTCCGCAACGTTCCGTGATGTCTGATCATACGATGCCTCTGAGTTCTCAGAACTCGTG
>JBCDGT010000237.1:0-5795 GCA_038750915.1 Bacteroidota bacterium | reverse complement strand
GGCAGAGGGATGGAAGAAGGAGTTATAGGTTTTAACTATCAATTAATCGAGAATTCGAAAACAATTTCTCGATTCTTCGCTTTTAAAGAGCCGGAGACTATGAGTGTACACCGTGTTACGCAAGTATTTTAGACTCCTGCCAGATACTCGTAGATGGACCGAAAGGATCTAGAAAGGAGGGAGTTGTTGGAAAAATACGTACTCGGGCTGACCGACCGCGAACAGACAGAGCGTATCCGGGCAATATTGCAAGAAGACCCTGATACAAGAAAAGATCTGGCGTATCTTCGTGAACAACTTTCTTCTTACGCAGATTCGCAGAATATCGTGAAGCCATCCAGTAACCGAGCCCCTAGGACTCAAGAGGATTTTGATGACCTAGACCATGAGATGATCATGGCCATGACGGAGAGAAATCACTCCTTAGTTATTTGGCGCTACGCACTGGGAGCAGCTTGTTTGCTGTTGCTGTTTCTGTGTGGGTATCTTTTTCGCCAAAATGAGACTAACCGTTCGGAGCTCGTCGTAGAAAAGGCGCGTCATGCTCAAGATGATGAAAGCCACCAACTCCGGATGAAGAATTTGATGGAAGAAGCTACCGTCGATTGGGCCGGGCTGCACACCGAGCAGCACCCTACCACTATCGGCAATATTTTGGTTCATCATTTGGAAAATGAACATACCGCGCTATTAGATTTTTCGCACTTACAGACTCCAGAAGAGGGTTTTGCCTATTTCCTTTTTGCCAAGGAAGGAGATGAGGATAAACCAGGCCTGATGCTCACTCCGGACCGACTCACCGAGCTGTTCCCCGTTACGCTGCCAACCAAGAGCTTACGCCTATATCGCTGGCGAGAAAACGAACAACCTCCGGCGCCCTTACCGGAGGAGGATATGCTGGCGGAGTTGGACCTTGCCTTGCAGGAGTAGGGCAAAATCTAGGTAAATTTATTTTGCGTAAAAGGTTAATTTTCAGGAGTTATTTGGTTTTCCGGTTTGCTTTCTAGTTATTTATGCAGTATTCCATGAGCAGCAAGTCAATTGATATTGTTCATCGTTTAATCTACTACCAATGACTTTGTTGTACGTTTTTTTATTAGCCTGTGCTATCGGCGGCGGTCTGAGTCTCTCTTCAGCGCTTCTTGATGGTGCACGCAGCTTTTAACTGGAGGCTTTTCGGATGATCAGACTAAACCCGCTTTTTAAACCAACATCCCTATGTTTTTGACTACTTAGAAGCAGAAACACAGTCTGGGTTCTGACGACAACTTCCCCCACACGGCCATCCGTTCTTAGGAGCGGATGGCCGTTTTTAGTACTAGGAGTCGACCATCGGTGGGGATACGACGTTCTGGATGTATCTTTATCCGCCCCATGCAGCCATTAATACCACCTTTCATCCAGCAGCGAATGTTGGCCAGCGAGCTTGCTGGCGAGATGCGGGCTTTTGCGCTCAACATCGATCTTTCGGGTTTTACCCCGCTGACGGAGTCTTTAATGAAGGATGGGATTGCGGGGGCTGAGCGGCTTTCCCACATCCTCAATGAGGTCTTTGAGCCACTAGTAGCACTGGTCTACGCCCAGGGAGGTTTTATCCCATACTTTGCTGGGGATGCCTTTACCGCCGTTTTCCCCTTTACCCTCGATCGGCAACATGCACTTCATTTACTGCGAACGGCAGATCGTGCCCGAAGAATTTTTGCTAATCGCGATAACCAGTTTGGTGATGGGTACACGATTGGAGTGAAAGCAGGTTTGGCAGCCGGAACGGTGAATTACGGAATTGTTGGCGAAGACCTAAAGGCCTTTTACTTCAGAGGTAAAGCCATCAATAATGCTGCTTATTGCCAAATGCACGCAGAAGATCAGGACATTGTTTTGGATGAAGTCATGCAAACTTTATTGGAAGGCCGAACCGTCATTACCGAAGAAGTAATTGACGGTGCTTACCGATTATTAGGGGAGGTGCCTGAGAAGGGAGACGTTGGCAAGATTGAACCTTTAGAATTACCGGAAGTTGAACCAGAATTCGCAACAAAGTTTCTCCCGCCCGAAGTTGTTCGCTACGACCAGGCTGGAGAGTTCCGGACGGTCGTGTCGACTTTCCTCTCTTTTGAAGGGGTGTATACCCACGAAGAACTCAACCAGTTCGCTACGGTGGTACTCAATCAGGTAAATGATTTCGGAGGATACTTTAAGGAAGTTGATTACGGTGATAAAGGATCCTTGATGGTGGTCTTTTTCGGGGCGCCAGTGTCCTACGAAAACAATGCCGTACGCGCTCTTGAGTTTGGACTTACGGTAGCGGATGAATTACATCGTATTCGGGAGGAAAGCCAAAAAGACTTTCGGTTTAGGATTGGGCAGACCGTAGGTACGGCCTTTACTGGTATCCTGGGAGGTAAGGAGCGTGCGCAGTATGCCTGTGTTGGCAACCGAGTAAATCTTGCGGCACGGATTATGAGTGCCGCAGATTGGCAGGATATTCTGGTGGATGAAGAGCTAGCAAAGGCGCCCCATTTCCGGTTTGAATTGCGGGGAAAGACGCATTACAAGGGAATTCAGTCTGCCGTACCCACTTTTGCCATGAAGGGCCGTCGTCAGTCCTTAGGTAAACCCAGCTACGGTGGAGAACTGATTGGCCGGGAAGAAGAAACGGACAAGTTAATCGCTTTCGCCCAACCCATCTTTGCGGGAAAAAGCGCAGGGGTGGCCTACGTGCAAGGAGAGGCGGGTATCGGTAAAAGTCGCTTAACCCATGAAGTACACCGCCGACTAAATCAGCAAACGGCCGTGAATTGGCTACTTGCTAGTGCCGACCAAATATTACGTAAGCCCTTTAATCCTTTCGTTTACCTGCTACAGCGCATGTTTCGGCAAAGCATTGAACTAGGAGGCGAACAAAATCGGCGAAGGTTCCAGTTTCGGCTTAGTCAGATCCGGCAAGGGCTACGACGTTTAGATACGGAACAAAGCCAGCGGGCACTTGCCGAACTCAACCGGACGGAGAGTATCCTTGCCGCTCAATTAGGCGTTTTTATCCCTAAATCTTTATGGACCCAACTGGATGCGCAGGGGCGGTATCAAAATACCATTGATGCTTTCGTTAATTTGCTCGTAGCGGAATGCTTGCTGCAACCGACGGTTTTAGAACTGGAGGATATCCATTGGATCGATGATGATAGTTTGGCCGTAGTACGAGAATTAGTGCGCAGTACTACGGACTTACCCTTGCTTATCATTGCTACCACGAGAGCTGATGACCAGGGGAAGTATAGTCCCCTGATCACGGATAAGCTGAAAAAGTCTATCCAGCTTAAAACGCTGGATATTGAGATAGGAGCACTTTCTGGAGATGCCGTTCGTAGAATGGCAGAAGCTACCTTAGATGCCCCCATCGGAGATGATTGCTTGGCCACTTTATTGCGGGCAACTAACAGTAACCCCTTCTACTTGGAGCAGGTCTTGGAATACTTTCGGGAAAACGAACTGCTCGTTGCCGACGAGGATGGAGTGCTTAACCTCCATGACGAAAGTATTAAACTATCCACTAGTATTTCGTCTATTCTTACCGCTCGGATTGACCGGCTTTCAGATTTGGTAAGAGAAACGGTGAAAGCTGCTGCCGTTATCGGTCGTGAATTCGATCTTCCCGTACTGTCAGAAGTAATGCGGCAAGATACTGGAATGGCAACGGCAGAGGAGGTAATGCCGATGCTGCGAGAACAGATCAAAACGGCAGAGAAAGGGCAGATATGGAGTGCGATGAATGAGTTGCGGTATATATTCCGCCACAGTCTATTACGCGAGGCGGTATATAGTATGCAGCTTACTACTCGTCTGCAACAGTTGCACCGTCAGATTGCCTGTGCCATTGAGAAGCTGTACACAGATAATATCGAAGAGCGTTATGTAGACCTCGCTTTTCATTTCGAGCACGCCGGAGCGAAGGAGCAAACCATAGAGTACTTAGGAAAGGCGGCAAACTATGCCCGGGCAAACTTCCAGAACCAGCAGGCACTTGATCTGTACGAGCGCCTAATTGAAAAGTTCAGCAACCAGCCCGACCACGACCTGACCGTAAATACCCATATCAATCGGGGAGAAGTCTTGGAAATCGTCGGCCGCTGGGAAGAAGCTCAAGCGGCCTACGAGGAAGCGCAGCGGGTGGCAAAATCTAGCCGAGATATCGTTCTCCTCGGTAGGACCAACAATCACCTCGGGCGGCTCCATACTTTTAAGGGAGAATATGATAAGGCTATGGGTTACTTGAAAGTGGCCGCCAGCCTTTTTGAATCCGTTGATGACATTTTTGGGATAGCGAAAGCCTACAGCAACATGGGTAACCTTTACTTCCGAACGGCTCATTACCACGAGGCACTAACCTATTACGACAAGTCGCTGGATCACGGCTTTAGTCGAGCGGGTACCTCCAGTGCCGCCGAAACCATCAGCCACTTGGGGTTAACGCACATGAACCTAGGAAACTATCCCGAAGCTATTCGAGTGGTAGAAGAACAAATTCCTTTACATGAAGCCAATCAAGACAGTATGGGCCTAGCCAGCCTCCATACGAATCTAGGGATTATTTACTTTGAAAGCGGCGACTATGAACGGGCCATGCAGCACCATTATGCTGGGCTGGAACTAGCTAAGGAGCTGGGTAATAAACGGCTTCAGGCCATTGGCTTAGGTAGCCTTGGTAGTGTCTTCGAACGACAGGGGCGCTACGAAGAAGCCGCTGAATTATTCCACCGCGACCTTGTCATTTGCCATGAATTGGGAGACCGTCAAGGTATTGCAGTAGTAGAGGGCTTAATCGGAGATATCAACAGCGTTACGGGAAAATTTACCGATGCGATTCAGCACCTTGATCGTAGCTTAAGCATCAGCCGTGAGCTCGGCTACCGTAAGGGAGTAGCAAAGGCCGTTAATACCCTTGGTGATATCTACTTCCTGCAAGGCCAGCATGACATTTCCTTGATGTACTATGATCAGGCAATTGAAATTGCCCGTAGTACTAATAACCGTTTGGTGCTAGGCCTGAGCTTGGAAGAAAAAGGGCGGGTATTACTGGCGGATGGCCAATTGGAGATGTTAAAAGTAGTTGAAGAAGAGGCCATTTCCATTGCGGAGAGTATTGGAAATCCGGAACTACTTAATGACGCAAAATTGCTCCACGCCCGGGCTCTAACGGCTTACAATTCGGTTAATACGGAAACTGCTCTGGCCATAGTAGAAGAAGTGCTTAAGGATCCCGACCTGAGCGAAGAACAAAGAGCGGAAGCTTACTTAACGCGTTTCCGTATTAGCGGAGGCATCGATGAAGAATCTAAACAGGAGGCCCTCCGGCTATTTGAAAACCTCTACTTGCGTACCCCCAAGTTTACTTATAACTACTACATTTCCCTACTAAAAGGGGAGCGAATGGGTAGGTAAATGGAAGCTAATACGGGAATGATCTTTGCTTACGGCCGGTAACTTAGCTTACGTGGAAGGACAAGCTTGCATTAAGATGACTTGCGCACGCCTAGTGGTCCCCTATCTCCTTGGGAAAGCAAAGGAAGTATTTTCGGAATGTTTTAGGGGCGATGCCAAAATCACTGATTTGGGACATCGGTACTACTTTTCCCGTCTTGGATAGTACCATGATTTCTTCCTTATTTAGGGTGTAGGCGCTGTTACTTTCTTCTCCACTGATAAGAAAATTTTCTGCTCCTCGGGGTAAGTCTCGGTGATTTTTCAACTGTTCCTTAATTCCCTTTAGGTAGGAGGCCGAGAACGGTTCGTTGGAG
>JBCDGT010000236.1:0-5813 GCA_038750915.1 Bacteroidota bacterium | reverse complement strand
TCCAGGACGAAAAGCAGCGCGAGCAGCTCTCCAGTAACGCCATCGAGAAGAAGATCATGACGGCCATGCGCGAGCAAGTAGCCATCCAAGAGAAGCCCGTTTCGGCCGACGAATTCAACGACATCATCAAGGCGTTTAACGAGGCCAACACCCCCGCAGAAGAGGAGTAATACCTCTTCGCTACGCGAATATCCGAAACGGGCCAGTACACTAGTTGTGCTGGCCCGTTTTGCGTTTAGTCAACCACAAGTGGGTTCATGCGTTTACGCACAGACGATCAATTTCATGGTCGTGTTACAGAGCTAAAACCAACAATATGTATCCGCAGGATGAATTCATGAAGTACGCTACCCAACACATGGGAATGAGTACGATGCACCTAGAGAAATACGCACAGACGGTTGGCGGAATGGCTTCGCCTCAGATTACTGGCTTTACCCCTAACGTTATCGAGGAGCGGACCTCCAATATTCTTGGCCTCGACGTTTTTAGTCGCTTGATGATGGACCGCATCATTTTTATGGGGGTAGCCGTAACGGACTACGTAGCTAATGTGATTCAAGCCCAACTGTTGTTCCTTGAATCCGTAGACCCTAAGCGAGACGTGCAGATGTTCATCAATAGCCCCGGCGGTAGCGTCATTGCTGGTATGGGTATGTACGATACTATGCAGTACGTCACCCCGGATGTGGCGACCATTTGTACCGGCTTAGCCGCGTCGATGGGATCCGTTCTATTAGCTGCTGGAGAAAAAGGTAAGCGCTCCATCCTACCCCACGCACGAGTGATGATTCACCAGCCGAGCGGTGGTATGCAGGGGCAGTTTTCCGATATGGAAATCAACTATCGCCTGATCTCTAAGCTGCGCGAGGAGCTCTACACCATCCTTGCTAATCACAGTGGCCAGGATTTTGAGACCATCGAAAAAGACAGCGACCGAGATAACTGGATGACGGCTCCTGAAGCCATGGCTTACGGCCTCGTAGACGAGGTACTCAAGCGTGATAAATAGTACGATAGAATTGAGTAGTAGGATAGTAGGTAGTAAACAGACAACAGACCAGCTTTCCCGCCTTCTCTTCTACTACTAAACTATCCTACTTTAAACACTATCCTTACTAAATATGATGCGAGGTAAAAAAACGGATGTTTACTGTGCTTTCTGCGGCCGCGGAAAAAGCGAAGCTCTGGTGCTGGTGGCCGGCTTAACGGCCCACATCTGCGAAGTTTGCGTAGACCAAGCCCAGGAAATCGTCGCGGAAGAGCTCTATGGTGGCGTGATGCCTGAGCCTACTGAGTCCGCCCAGGATGAACAGCCGAAACAGGCGTTTCAACTGCCAAAAGGCATAACGCCCCGTAACATCAAGGAGCATCTAGACAAATTTGTAATCGGTCAGAACCAGGCGAAGAAAATCATTTCCGTAGCTGTTTACAACCATTACAAACGCCTCGGTCACCCGCCGTCCTCTCCGGACGAAGTACTGATCGAAAAAAGTAACCTATTGCTTGTAGGCCGTACGGGAACCGGAAAAACCTTACTGGCCAAAACCATCGCGAAGTTTCTCGATGTTCCCTTCGCCATCGTCGACGCTACGGTATTTACCCAGGCTGGTTACGTTGGTGAAGACGTAGAGAGTATTCTCAGTCGGTTACTCCAGGTGTGTGACTACGACGTCGCCTCCGCTGAGCGCGGCATTGTCTACATCGACGAGATCGACAAGGTGGCTCGTAAAACGGATAACCCCAGCATTACCCGAGACGTTAGTGGCGAAGGCGTACAGCAGGCTATGCTTAAAATGCTGGAAGGCACCGAAGTAATGGTTCCCCCACAGGGTGGACGAAAGCACCCGGAACAGCAATTGGTAAAGGTGAATACCGAAAACATATTATTCATCTGTGGTGGCGCATTCGACGGTATTGAAAAAGTGATTGCCCGGCGAATGAACAGCAAGGTGATCGGTTTCAACAGCAAAGATCAAGAGCGTATCGAAGAGGATGACTTGCTCCAATATGTCACCCACAAAGACGTTCGGCGCTACGGTATGATTCCGGAACTGATCGGCCGCATGCCGGTAGTGACTTACTTACGCCCCCTCGATCTGGAAGCCATGAAGCGTATCCTGGTGGAGCCGCACAACAGCCTGCTGCGCCAGTACCAGCACCTCTTCCGCCTGGAGGGTATTAACCTTATCTTCTCCGACGACGTGATCGAGTACATTGCCTCCACCGCCCTGGAATACGAATTAGGCGCTCGTGGCCTTCGCTCCATCTGCGAAGCCGTGATGACGGACGCCATGTACGAAATGCCAGGGCTGAAAGACGTTAAGCACTTTACCGTTGACCTTGCCTACGCAAAAAGTAAACTGGAAGGGGGAATGTTGGAAGTGTTGCGTGCTGCTTAATTTAAGAGGTACTTGATAAGGCCGCAGGTATACCCTCTATCACACTATTAATCTGATCTTCTATGGCTATTGACGCGGGAGACTTACGGGTAGACTACCAGGCCGACGAATTACTGGAAGCTAAAGCACCCGACGATCCGTTTTCGCTGTTCGCTAAGTGGTTTGCCGCAGCGCAAAGTAGTAACAACCCCGAACCCAACGCCATGATATTGGCCACGGTGGGAGTGGATGGTACTCCCGCAGCGCGGGTACTCCTGCTGAAACAAGCTACTGCGGAAGGCTTTATCTTTTACACCAACTACGAAAGCAGAAAGGGGCAAGAGCTAGCGGCCAATCCCCAAGCAGCTGCCGTTTTTAATTGGCTGGAGCTACAACGACAAGTACGCATAGAAGGCATCGTAGAACGGGCACCAGCAGCGCTTTCTTCGGCTTATTTTAAAAGCCGCCCCAAAAAAAGTCAGGTCGGTGCCTGGGTCAGCCCGCAAAGCCAAGAGATACCCGACCGGGAATTTCTGGAGCAACGCCAACGGGAAATAGAAGCGGAATACGCCGATGCGGAGGCCTTACCGCGCCCCGATCACTGGGGTGGCTACCTACTGAAGCCCAAGATGATCGAATTCTGGCAGGGCCGTAGCAGTCGCCTCCACGACCGGCTCGCCTACCACCTCAACGAGGATGGCAGTTGGCACCGCAGGCGGTTGGCGCCGTAGTTTAAGTTATTTCTACTATCTATGTCAATGAAAAACGATTGGGTTCAGCTACAAAACGACGTCAAGCCGCACCTGAAGCCTTTGGCCCAAGCGGCGGATACCGTTGTTGATGAAGGAATCAGTAACTACCCTATTTTCTTTGCTTACGCTGGAGAAGAAAATGAGCACGCCCCAGGTATTTTCGCCCTGGAGATCAAAACCAATCGTGGAACGCACTGGCGGGTTAACGTCACTACTCTCGAAGAATTGGCAACCAAGCGGATTGTCGTACAGGAAAAGATCGACCCATTCCGCAAAGTCTACAAGAACAGCCCGGAAACCCTCTGCTTCCTGATCGTAGATGAAGAAGGAGCTCGCTTTGGTTTTGTGCCAAGAGCGGAGGCCTAATCACTACTCATGAAACCTTACTTTGCACCTGCGCTCCGGCGCCCACCTTATTCTATTTGTCTGACCAGTGCCCCTCCTTACCAAACTGCGGGACGACGGGAGTACCAAACCATGACTATGATTGCCGAAGCTACCATCGAGCGCGTACTGAACCGACTGGAAGGCGGAGCGGATGAATACGCGCAGGAACTCCAGGATTTCGCCCATTCTCAGCCGGCTCTGATGACCTACCTGACGGATGAAGACAACGAAGCCTTTACGGATATCGAGCGGGAATTGCTCCTTTTTGGCGCCTTGGTCGTTTACCAATCCGTAACCGACCAGCGCACCGAACCTACGGGCATCGAGCCGGCGGCCATCAGCAAGGCGGAAGAGGCCAATTACGCCCTTATCGGCACGGCAAAAGGAACTTTTAGGGATCGCATCACCCCCTTTTTCGAGCAATCACCGGAAGAAGAGCTACTTGCCTTTATCGAAGATTTACTGATCGCCGACGAAGAAGATGGCATTACTAAGGAAGCGCGCGAGCCCCTCTTCATCACCCTTAAAACGCTTGTGGACGTGTTGATAGTTTAGCATTTTTCCCGTTTAAGCGCATCCTGTTTACACGGGTCAGTACTACCCAGCCAAGTGTGGCAATACCACAGCACACGAAGGTTGCCACGGCGTAACCATAGTGCTCCGCTACCCCAAAGCCAACTAAGGGACCTAGGACGAAGGCGGCCGAATAACTAGCCGATAAGAGACCGAGGTATTCTCCCCGCCGCGCCAGTGGCGCGTGGGTGGTTACGTAGGTATTGGTGAAGGGCATATAGAGAATTTCACCGACCGTGAGGACCATGACCATGGCAACTAAGGCGGCGTACCCAATGGTGAGCGCTCCGGGTAATATCAAGTAAGAAATGATGATAAGGGCCGACCCGACCATCATCACCCGTACCGGCTGGTAACGGCGTTCAGCCACGTAGAGCAGGGGCATTTCGGTAGCCACAATCAGGATCCCGCTCAGGGTAAAGAGCATCCCGATGGCCCGCTCATCCACCCCGTATTCTTTCAGGAAAACGGGGAAGGTGGAAAATAGCTGAAAGAAACACACAATGATGGCCGCATTGGCGATGACGAAAGCGACCAACCAAGCTTGACGGTGAGCGGGTATCGTAGTTGGCGCGGCCGCAGGTGCCAAGTGGGCGTCTAGGGTAGCAGCAGCCTTGCGGGCCTGCTTACTAGGCCGAGCTACCAGAGGCCGGGCAGTTTCATCCTTGGGCAAAGCTAGGTAAAAGACAGCTGCTGCCAGCAAGAAAGTGAGTCCGTCTCCCCAAAACATGAGCTTAAAGCCATAAGTATAAATTAGCCAACCACCGAGGGCGGGCCCAATGGAAAAGCCAAGGTTAACCGCCATACGCTGCAAGCCATAGGCCTGGGTGAGGAACTCCTTCGGCGCATAAAAGGCTACGGCCGCCCGGCTGGCTGGCCGGAAGGCATCCGCCACTACGGAAATCAGAAAAGAAAGCAGACAGAGGCCCCAGAAGGTCGTCATTTCTCCCAGCAGAATGTGTAGGATGCCCGCCCCGATCAGGCTATAGAGCATGATGTGCCAGGAGCCAAAGCGGTCGTTGAGTAGCCCCCCTACGTAATTCCCCACAACTCCCCCAGCCCCGAATGCCGCCATTACGTAGCCAGCTTTTGTCGGGGCGTAGCCCTGCTCATTGATGAGGTACACCGATAAGAAAGCTACTACCATTGCTCCGCTACGGTTAACGAGCAAAACAAGGGCCAGCAGCCAAACTTTACGGGGTAAACCCGAAAATGCTTTGACGTAAAGGTCGATAATCCGGTGGAAGAACGCTATCATGAGTGGAGGTGTATTGGGGCGGAGAACGGTTGGGTATTCACGGAAGTTCCCAACTCTAGGTGTAAGTTTTTCAACTACCCAATAATTTAGCTATTTGTCGAGTGCTTAAATTCCTGGAAAACGCTAAGGTGGGAAGGGCTGATGCGAAATTTGTACCTTTGGGCCAGCTGATTGCACACTATCCGAATGGCCATTGATAAGGAAAAACTGATGATTGGGGGCTTACGTCGCCTCCTAAACGGCACCGCGCGTATGACGCGCCGGGGAGCCGGTCGTATTGGTTATTACCTACTGACCAATCCTCGCCGGCTGGACGAAGAGCCCGAGCAGGAGGTCTTTCTAGCATCCGCCGAGCAGGAAACCTTACAGCTTGGAGGACTGGACATCCATACCTACCACTGGCCCGGTAAGGGGCCATCAGTGCTATTACTACACGGCTGGGAGAGCTCTACGGCTCGTTGG
>JBCDGT010000235.1:0-5826 GCA_038750915.1 Bacteroidota bacterium | reverse complement strand
TTCCTGGTGGTGGGCATTTATAGCCTACACTTATTGCGGGGCTTTTTCATTGCGGGCCGCTACCTGACCAGCAGGCCGGTGCATATTTTATTGTATATTTGCGCCATTGAAATTGCCCCTTTGCTCCTGATTTACCGCTACTTAAGCGACACACTAGTTTAGATTATCTCCCCCTTTTATTGGAGCAACATTCTGGAACCAGAAGGTACGAAATGTTTTTTCGTCCCTTCAAGATCGATGCAAAACTATGAGCAGTGCTGCTATGCCACAAGAAAAAGAGGAATCCTACCGTCCGATCAAGACAATCCTGGTATCTCAGCCTCAGCCGGAGCGAAGCCCTTTCGCCCGCCTGGAAAAGAAGTACGATCTACAGATCGATTGGCGGCCCTTCATCGAGGTGCAGGGATTGACCGAAAAAGAATTTCGTAAGGAGCGGATTCGCCCCGATGAGTTTACCGGCATCATCTTCACGTCCAAGTTGGCTATTGAACATTTCTTCCGCCTCTGTAAGGCGATGCGGATCGAGATGAGCCAGGATACGAAGTATTACTGCATGACGGAGGCGATTGCCAATTACCTTCAGAAATTCATCGTTTACCGCAAGCGGAAAGTCTTTTATGGCCAGCGGACCATCAATGACCTGGCCCCAACGCTTAAGAAGCACCGCACCAAGGAGAAATTCTTGCTGCCTACGAATAACCTCGGTTCTCAATTCGTGAGTAAGTACCTAACGGATAATGAATTCGACTGGACGCCGGCCCTCATGTACCGTACGGTATCTGCGGACCTGAGCGACCTGGAGAACGTATTCTACGATGTACTTATCTTCTACAGTCCCCTCGGCATTGACTCCCTTTACGAGAACTTTCCGGGCTTTTTACAGAAGAATACTCGCCTAGCGGTGGCCGGCCGTAAAACAACGGCAGCCTGTGAAGAACACGGCTTAACGGTGAATATCAAGCCCGAACCCCCGAAAGTACCCAGTATGGAAATGGCGCTGGACAACTACATGAAGATCAGCAATAAGGAGTAGTTGGTGGACTACGTTTCTAGACATTATGCTTCTCCCTCGCTTAGTCTCTCCAATACGCTACGCTGGAGTGCAACTAGTGCAAAAATGTCTAATGCCGCTACGTCAGACTCAATCCACCCTATTCGACTATCTAAATCTCTAAGTCTTGCTAAAGGACCAAGACGCTGCCCTGCTTGCAGCTTTGCGGCGTAAACTAGTAGATGAACCCCTGCCCGGCGCCACTGCGCAAGGAATAATGGCACCTCCTTTGCGCGGTAAATACGCCGACCCGCCTCCTAATGCTCGCCGTGCTTCCGTTTTAGCCCTGTTGTATCCGGTAGCGGAACAGCTTCGCCTACTCTACATCCAGCGCACGAGCCCGGCTAACGACCGTCATGCCGGTCAGATATCCTTCCCCGGTGGTTCTGTAGAAGAAGGTGATGCGGACGCAGCGGCCACCGCCCTTAGAGAAGCCGAGGAAGAAGTCGGTATCCCAAGAGCAGAGGTAGAACTCTTAGGGGCACTAACTCCCCTCTACATCCCAGTCAGTAATTTCCTGGTCGATCCTTTTGTAGGGTATTTGCCGAGTCATCCTAGCTTTGCCTTACAGGCAAGCGAAGTGGCACGGGTGTTAGAGCTTCCCCTGGTAGACTTTCTTGGCACCAACGCCCGACAAATAGGAGAGCGCCGGCTCGTCAATGGAATGACCCTAAAAAACATCCCTTACTGGGCGATTGAAGGGGAAGAAGTCTGGGGGGCTACCGCCATGATGACCGCGGAGTTGGTGGAGTTAATTGCTTAGTTGCAAGAATTACTCCCATACCCCTATCTTGCGCATCACCCAGTTTACCCCGGTTATCAAGCGTATCGTTCTTTTATTATTACTGTCCTCCTACTGCTTGGTGCTTAGCGCCAGTGCCAGTTCTTATCCGCCTGCGGCAGATCTGGAAGCCCGGGCGGAGTACATCATGGAAGTGTCCGACTCTTTGGTAAAGGCACGCTTATCCTTGTTGGATGCCAGCATCATGGAACATCGTTTCGATAAATCGGTGAAGCGGCGCATCGTCAATTACCTCGAACAATGGCCCGTGGCCACGGGGCGTTTACTGGCCCGCTCAGCGCGCTTTTTCCCTATCTTCGAAGAGCAGCTACTGGCGGCTGGCATGCCCGTGGGCTTGAAGTATATGACCGTACAGGAAAGTGCGTTACGGCCCGTGGCGGTGAGCCACGTCGGGGCCGGCGGCCTCTGGCAACTGATGCCTGGTACGGCCCGCGAACTCGGCCTAACGGTAAACGAGGTACTGGATGAACGCTTGGATCCCGAGCTTGTCTGCGCCGCTGGCTTACACTATCTACGCATCCAGTACGAGCGCTACGAAGATTGGGCACTGGCCTTAGCGGCCTACAATTGCGGACCGGGCAACGTGAACAAAGCCCTCCGGCGGAGCCGGGGGCGAGATTACTGGAGTATCCGTCGGCATCTGCCCCGCGAGACCCGTAATTACTTGCCCAACATCATTGCCGCTACCTACGTGATGGCTTTTCACCACGAGCACGAGCTCCCCCCCTCGTCCATGTCGCTGGATTTACAGTTGACAGAAGCCATTACGGTATACCGGCGGCTGAGTCTTTGGCGGGTAGCCCAGGTGACTGGCCTGCGGCCGGCAGTAGTGCTGGAGCTCAATCCACAGTACCTTAAAGGTTACTTACCAGGAATGAAGGGCGGGCACCGCCTACGCCTGCCCAAACGGGTAATACCCGCCATGCGTACGTATCTATCTACCCATTCGCCAGATCAACCAGAAAGTGATTTTCATTTGCCCTGGACCAGTCCGCTACTTCATGAAGGCGCCACTAATTCGGATCGGTATTACCAGCAGTTCCGTACCGTCCCTGGATCACTAGATACGACCCTGCGGCAAGTAGCTACCACCTACGGGCTCCCGGTAGATCAGCTCGCCGTGTGGAGCAACCGGGGCGAACTAGACAGCCTTAAACAAACCGATGATCTTTATTTTTACCGGGTGGCTGACTACCTTCCCTACGATCCGCGCCAGCGGAATCCACCACCACCAGCCCCTTTATTGACGAACCAACCGCCCGCTCCCATCAGCATCCCCAACCGACGCCCCCTGCGCCTAGAGCCCCACCCCGCACCTGCGGCCGCGCCAAAAAGAATTCCATTCACGGAGCGGATAAAGCGGTGGTTTCAGTAGGCCGCACCATTAACCTCTCCAAACCGCTACTCTGGAGAGGGAGCTAACGGATCAAATTATTAACAACACTAACCAATGCCAATCGCCATTTCCGTCACTGACCTTTCTGTTTCTTACGACCGTAAGCGTGTGTTGAGCAACATCTTTTTGGAGGTGGAAATAGGTCATCGCTATGGTATTTTGGGGCCAAACGGATCGGGAAAGTCAACCTTACTAAAAGCCATGCTCGGACTGATCGATGATTATACGGGAAGCATCCGGGTACTGGGCAAAGACGTCGAGCAAGTACGGCGGCAAGTGGTGTACGTACCGCAGCGGAGCGAGATAGATTTCACTTTCCCGGCTACCGTCCGCGATGTGGTTTTAATGGGGCGGTTCCCACACAAGAAAGTATTTCAGCGCCTCAACGCAGAAGATAACCGGCTGGCGGATGAGGCCATGGAAGAACTGGGCATTCTGGATCTTCAGCAGCGTCAGATCGGCGAGCTATCCGGCGGCCAGCAGCAACGGACCTTCCTGGCCCGAGCCCTATGCCAACAAGCGGACCTACTACTGCTGGATGAGCCCTTCGTCGGGGTGGATATTCCTACCGAAGAGAAAATCATCGAAGTGCTGCGACGGCTTTCTGAAGAAGGGAAAACGCTGATGGTGGTCCACCACGACCTCCAGGCCGTTCCCGATTATTTTGACCACGTCGTCTTGCTCAACCAGCGCCTCATTGCCAGTGGGCCGACGCAGGAAGTCTTTACTCCCGATATTTTACGGCAGGCCTTTGGTGGTCAGTTGGCGGTACTACAGGAGCTTGATTCTAGGAACTAGGAGCTGGGAGCTGGGAGCTGGGAGCTGGGAAATTTACGGGTTTTACTTAATTCCATTGGCAGCCTTATTTACCTTTGCGTTTTTACTTACATAGGATTTGACCAGTGGAGCTAGCTCCCCGTTCCTAGTTCCTACATATGGCTACACGCAACAAGCTGCAGAAATTCGCGGAGATTCTTCAGATGCCGCACGTCTACGAGAACTTCGATCCCCGGAATCCGGAACTGATCGGCGCCGGTGGCGAGAAGGTAGACCGTAAGGGTTGTTGGGCCCGGAAGCACTTTGGCAACGACCATCCCATCACGCTAGAGCTGGCTTGTGGCCGGGGAGAATACACGGTAGACCTGGCCCGGCAATACCCTGATCGCAACTTCATCGGAGTAGACATCAAAGGTGCTCGTATTTGGAAAGGGGCCACCATCGCTCAGGAAGAGGGATTACAAAACGCCGCCTTTCTCCGGACTCGGATCGAGATCATCGCCACTTTTTTTGCCGAGGGCGAAATAGACGAAATATGGATCACCTTTCCCGATCCCTTCCTAAAAAAGGGCAAGGAAAACCGAAGGCTGACCGCCGCTCGTTACCTGAAACAGTACCGCCACATCCTGAAGCCCGACGGCATCGTCCACCTCAAAACGGACAGCCGCGAACTCTACGACTGGACCCAGGAAACCTTCGCCGAGCAAGCCGCCGTAGAAGTACTCTACCACGATCATGACATCTACGCCAAGCCCCTGCCCATCCCCGAGTTAAGTACCGAAACCTACTACGAAAAGCTGCACAAAGGGCTGGGCAAGACGATTACCTATACACAGTTTCGCTTCGTTGAAGGGGAAGAAATATTAGGAGGGAAAGGGGTTCCGGGCTTTGAGGTGTGAGGCAGTTGCTATTTATACATCGGAGGAACATTTTACGGCTGCGCCAGTAAAATGATGCCACCGATGAAAAATCACGGTTGCTTCTCAACACCCACCGATATGACCTCAAAAGTCATCTATTTGGATATGAAACATCCTCTAATCCGTATAGTCGCCGGGCTGTTCTTCTCGACCATTTTATTGGTTACTCTTTTTTTAGTCCACGATATTCTTTTGCTTCGAGGACGGGAGGTTCAGCTAGTCAATACCTTCTTTCACGAAGAAGATGCCAATAGTGATTATGGGGACTACATTGGAAAAAACGAAGAATTAGCATACCTGATCACGCCGTTGGAGGATGGACAATTCTTCTTCCGGATTGAAAACACCAGTAACACTCCGTTTTACCTCACGATGTATGAATATGGTGGATGGGAGTATCAGCTCGATGAAGAAAAGCTGTTTTGGTACGCACGAAGATTAGAGCTGATGGACTCATCGAAAAAGATAGTTGATCATGTTAATCATGGCTTTGATTGTGGAACTGGACTAGGGGTCACACTCATCCGTCCCCGTGAAGTTTTTGAGCGACTTATTACTCTTGAAGAATTATCCCAGTTGGCCGATCCAATGACTTATTTAAAGATGGACAGCGATTCAACGGTGGTTGATATCCTAACGGGCCAAATATTTAGGAGTCCTACTGGCAGTTGTGGTTCAAGTAACAGGGCGATGCTTTGCCAGCAACTTTTAGCTAATGAATTCTCTGTTCGCTTTTCTTTTCGGGTAATGTCTTATTGGAGAGGTGAGATAAGTGACGTCTACTCAAATCCAATCTATTTTTCACGGGAAGACGTGCTCAGGTGTTACTGAAACTTCGCGAAAAAACACCCCAACTTTGCACCTGCGGCCGCGCCCAATG
>JBCDGT010000234.1:0-5829 GCA_038750915.1 Bacteroidota bacterium | reverse complement strand
AGTTCCAGTAGGCAACGACTGCAGGGCCGGAGCTGGCGGTTACACTGCAGTGATTAGCCGTCATGAAGAAGGGCTTGCCATCATTGTTGACGTTGTTGACTAAAAAGCCGGTGCACTGATCGATACCATTCAGGGTGTAGGCAGCAACACTACGGATGATGTCCCGATACTTATCCACAATGGGCCAGCCATCGGCGTCTCCGCAAACTACGTCGAGGTTGCAGGACTGGGAAAGGGACTTAGATACGCCTTCAAAATCGTGGTTAACGTTGGTTAAGTAAAGGCGGACTAGGTCTTTGTTGCTTTTTGGGACGCGCAGCTCTACGATCAGCTCGTCTCCCGCTACGATGGGGGTCCATAATTGTTGGTGATCATCGTTGTCGGCGGGGGTGAAGGGACCGAGTTTTTCGTCGGGGGTTAGCAGATACAATTCTGCTCCTACTGGTAGCACAAACTCCGAGAAGCCTAAGTTCAGGGTTTTAGCCCCGGGGCTTTGGATGCGCTGTCGCCATACTTCCCTGCCAGCTTCGGTTGTCCAGATGCCGCTGTTGGTGGGGCGAATCTTTGCGGGTAAGCTTACCCCAAAAGTATTGGCTCGGCCAGGTTTGCGGGCGGCTAATTCCGCAGCCAAGAGGGCGTCATTATCCTGGAGCGGCATTACGGCAAGGGGGATGTCAGCTAGTTGGTTGGGTGTTAATTTGTACTGAGCCGATAAGGTGGTGGTACTAAAGGCTGCTAATAGCAACCCAAAGCAAAAAGGAAATAACTTCATTAGTGTGGTAAAATTTATGCTCACTAGTTTGATGAAAGAAGCCCGTAAACCGAGTTAGTCTCGCTGCAATGATTAATGACATGGTAGGAAAAGTTCCGTACCAGAAAATGGATGCCAAGAAAGAAAAGCGGGCCAGTAATTCATTTTCTCGGTAGCCTGGTGCAACAGTCTGGCGTCAAATGTAAGGGCTTCTATGGCGCATTAAATAATTGATTGCCTACTTTGCAGTATACGCTACAAAGTCTTACCTTTGCGCTCCTTTACGAACCTTCCGGCCGGCTTTGCCGCCTTCCTTTAAAAGAAACAACGATGAAAAGAACGTTCCAACCCTCCAAGCGCCGTCGTGTAAACAAGCATGGTTTTCGTAGCCGCATGAGCACGAAGAACGGCCGTAAGTTATTGGCCCGCCGCCGGGCTAAAGGCCGTCATAAGCTGACGGTCAGCGATTCTACCTACAAGAAATAAGTTCCGCCTAGCCGGATAATCTCCGGGAGGTCGTGAACAGAAATGCCTGCCCTCTTCTGCGCTTGCGGAAGGGGGCTTTTCTTTTTTACGGATTTTGTCTACCGGCTACCTACTACCCGCTCCCTTATGTACCTTTGCACACGTTTTCGTGGGTACCGTTCCGGGATCATCCGGCAAGCCCGCGCCAAAGCCAAGCTTAATGGCCGTAGACGTACTACTAGGTCTCCAGTGGGGAGACGAAGGGAAAGGCAAGATCGTTGATGTTCTCGCCCCCCAATACGATATCATCGCTCGTTTTCAGGGAGGACCCAATGCAGGGCATACCCTTATTTTCGACGGACAAAAATTCGTCCTGCATACCGTTCCTTCTGGCATCTTTCGTTCCGGATTGAAAAACCTGATCGGTAACGGTGTCGTCATTGACCCCATTACCCTAAGCAAAGAGTTAGATCAGCTAGATACCGCCGGCGTAAACTACCAGGATCGCCTCTTCGTTGCCCGTAAAGCCCACCTGATTCTGCCCAGCCACCGCTTGTTGGATGCCGCCCGAGAAAATGCTAAAGGTGACCGTAAGATCGGCTCTACGCTCAAAGGCATTGGGCCTACCTACATGGATAAAACCGGTCGTAACGGCCTACGAGTAGGTAACGTGGAAGCCCCCGATTTCCGGGAACGCTACGACGAACTGAAGCAGAAACATCTCGACCTCGTTGGTCTCTACCCCTACATCGAGTTCGACCTAGCTGGAGAAGAGAAGAAATGGTTTGCCGCCATCGAACGACTGAAAAGCCTACCCTTCGTTGACGGAGAATACTGGATCAACGAAGCTTTAAGCAAAGGAGAAAAAATTTTGGCGGAAGGCGCTCAGGGCTCCATGCTCGATATTGATTTTGGTACCTACCCTTTCGTCACCTCTTCAAATACCATCACTGCTGGTGTCTGTACCGGTCTAGGCATCGCGCCCCAAAAAATTGGAGAAGTAATCGGCATCACAAAAGCCTACTGTACCCGCGTAGGCGGTGGTCCCTTTCCTACAGAACTGCTCGACGAAACGGGCGAGTTCCTCCGCGCAGAGGGCCACGAGTTCGGTGCCACCACCGGCCGGCCCCGCCGCTGTGGCTGGATCGACCTCGTTCAACTCCGTTACACCATCATGCTGAGCGGTGTCACCCAGTTGGTGGTCACCAAAGTAGACGTCCTCAATAAGTTTGAAACCCTCCAGGTGGCCGACGCTTACGAGGTAGCTGGTACCCTTAGCCACAGCCTACCTTTCGACCTGGTTCACGAAAATTACCACCCCGTATACACCGCCGTGTCAGGCTGGAACAGTGACCTAACGAGTGTGAAGGAAGAATCCAATCTTCCCCAGGCTTGCCTGGATTACGTCCGCTTCCTGGAAGACAAACTAGGCACCCGTGTCTCAATGGTGTCTACCGGGCCGGATCGGGAGGAGTTGGTTGTTAGGTAGTAGTTTGGTCCTTTGGTAAGGAGCGTGGACCTCCCGGTCCACTCTTTTTGGTCTATTGTTAGAAGAAGCGTTAAAAAAACGCTAACCTAGCAGGTATCTTCTGGTATTAAGACTTCGAGGTCTTTTCTTGTCTTGATGCCACTGCGATTCGTTTTTTGGTTAGGATTTTTACTACTTGGAGCGAATTTTGTCGCCTCACAAGACTGTTATGTTTATCAGGAGAATAAGCTGGTGGATTCGCTCGTATTTGATACACCGACTGGGAATGTGCCAAGAACTGATACTAGCATTATTATGCGTTTAGGGTACCAACGAATTAGCGTACTCACAGAGCGTTGCCGAGAAGTAGAAGGAACCTGTTTCAGTCGCAGAAGCTTGGAAAAAATCCAAAAAGAAATTCAGATAGAGCAGGACTTAATTCTAAGATTAGAAGCGTTATGGATGGCAGTTATGCCTGCTTTTGGTTCTATTATTAATGTGTCGATCCAAAGGGCTATTCAGGATTTTAAGCAAAAAAAGAAACTCTGCCTAATCCGAGCAGAGACTCTTTTGTATACAGACGAATCGGCCATCGATGTCACTCCTGAGATTCTGTTTTATTTGCGGGCTGTAGGAATAAATGAAATAGTCACCAGAAGATATGACCTGTGGTTAGAGGAAGAAATTGGGCGGCTAGGTCTGGAAGGAATAGGGCTTTTGGCTCATCGATAGGTTAGGGGCTAAAGTCACCTCGCTAGGAAGAAAAATAGCCCTCCGGGACTTAGAACAAGTATTGAAAGGACGTTTGTTTCTTAGCGAATTGGGTTTAACCCTTCCCAGCCTTCGGAGATTAATTTGTAAGACCAGATGTTGTTATCATAATGAAGACAAAAAAGAGGAAACCAACCAGCAAGCTCAAGAATAAGCCAGCCAATTTGTAAAACCCTGACGGTTCACGTTTTACAAAAGCTAACAACGAAGCGATACCTCCGACTAGACATAAACCAGAAATAATTAGTATCCAAAGTGGAAACCACCACTCTACCGGAGCATCTGGCATTTGATTAAGGGGTAGAAAGGTTATTTGTAGAAAAGTGAGTATTATTAGTAGTCCTGGAGCCCAGAAAGAAAGTCGAGAAAATGGATTTTTTCGCCAAGGTAATTCCTCCTTTTCTTCGAGGTCAATTACACCCATAACAGTAATGTTTTGCCTACTACAAGGTCACGCAGTGGCCGTCTAAAAGCACCGCGTCTAAAAAGCGCGCAGCGCGCCTAAAAGGCCCTAGGCGGTCTAAAAATGACTCCACCCCTGCGCCTTAATCGGGTGAATGTTTCCGCCTACCGTATGCAGCTTCACCCCATCTTCCTTAGCGACGATCTCGCCGGAGATGTAGATGTCGGGGAGGAAGCGGATTTTCTCGGTGTCTTTGGGGTCGATGGTGAAGAGGAGTTCGTAGTCTTCGCCGCCGGAGAGGGCACAGGTGATGGGGTCGAGGTTGAATTCGAGGGCTTGCAGCTGGGCTTCTTGCTTGATGGGTACGTTGCCTTCTTCGATGATGGCCCCCACACCACTCGCCTTGGCGATGTGCATGATTTCACTGGCCAGCCCGTCACTGACGTCGATCATGGCGGTGGGAATAATATCGTTTTTGGCGAAGAGGTCGACCATGTCCGTCCGCGCTTCGGGGCGGAGAATGCGCTGGTAGAGTTCTTTGTTTTCCTCCTTCATCTCGGGTTGCATGCCGGGGTTGGCCAGGTAAATTTGTTTTTCCCGTTCCAGTAGTTGCAGGCCGAGGTAGGCTCCGCCTAGGTGACCACTGATGCAGACTAAATCGCCGACTTTAGCGCCACTACGGCGGGTGATACGCTCCTGCGGGGCGCGGCCAATGGCCGTTACGGAAATGATCAACCCTTTGTTGGAACTGGTGGTATCGCCGCCCACCAGATCGACGCCGTAGGTGTCGCAGGCAGCGCGGATGCCAGCGTAGAGCTCGTCGAGCGCTTCGACGCTGAAGCGATTGCTCAGGGCAATGGAAACGGTGATCTGCTGCGGGCGAGCGTTCATAGCACAGATGTCCGATACGTTCACGGCCACGGCTTTATATCCGAGGTGTTTGAGCGGAGTGTAGGCGAAATCGAAATGAATACCTTCGACCAGCATATCGGTACTTACTACGAGTTCCTCCTTACCGCCAGTGGCGATAATGGCGGCATCATCACCCACACCGAGTAGGGTGCTGGGCTGTCGGTTCTTGAAGCTGGCCGTCAGGTGGTCGATCAGGCCGAATTCGCCGAGGGTATTGACGTCAGTACGTTGGGGAGTGTCTGCCATTTTGGAAAGCACATTTGGGCGCGGCCGCTGGTGCAGTGCGCGTTAACAAGAGCAAGCAAGCACTTATAACCCGTTAGCGGGCAAAAAGGTCGTCTTAGCCAAAAGGACCTCGCGAACGAGAGCGATTGGCGGCGGTTTTGAGATTTGGTACGCCGTACCAGGTGCGGAAGAGAAAACCACATAAGACCCCGAAAACGAAACCGCCAATGTGGGCCCACCAGGCAATGCCACCACTGGTGTCACCCAGGCTAGCGTAGCCGGCCTGCGATTGCTGAAAAAACCAAAAGCCAAGAAAGAGGAAGGCCGGAACGTTGACGCGAAAGAAGATTAAGTAGCCCTTAATGTTGGATTTCGGGAACATCACAATGTAAGCCCCCATAACGGCTGAAAGGGCGCCGCTGGCACCCACGGCTGGTACGGCACTACCGGGATTAAAATAAATATGGCACAAACCAGCCGCCAATCCCCCCAATACGTAAAAAATGGCGAAGGGGCCGTTGCCGATACTGGCTTCGATGTTGTCGGCAAAGATCCACATGTAGAGCATGTTGCCGATTAGGTGCATCCAGCTGCCGTGGAGGAAGGTACTCGTCAGGAGTGTGTAGTAATCCTGTCCTTGTTCGATTTCCGCCGGAATGGCACCGTAGTGGTAGACGAAAGATTGGAAATCGGCAGTATTCAGTGAAGCCTGATAGAGGAAAATGAGCACATTCAGGGCAATGAATCCGTAGGCGAAGTAGGGTTTATGACCCTGGTGAACTTGGTCGTCTCCGATGGGAAAAAACATAGGCGTTGGTCTATTAGCAGGTTGGT